>CAJXDJ010000179.1 GCA_913052045.1 uncultured Dehalococcoidia bacterium | reverse complement strand
ATTATTTATAGGGACAGCCGGCCTAGCTTTATTTTATCGGTGTTTACCGAGAATGTTCCTGATGTCATGAATGATGGACGCCCAGGATTTTCGATCGCGTCACAACTTATAGCTAGCTTGGCTCGAACCTGCTACGACGCGTTATAGTTCACAGAGGTAGTGTTAATGGTATTGTGGTCCATGTCATAGACCTTTTGGATAGGGCATATCGTCTCGATGACCTTAGTTAGATCACGGCTGAGGAACCACCATCTATATTTATTGATGTCCCAGTAATATAGCTTGCTTTGCTAGACGCGAGAAATGCTATTACGTCACCAGCCTCGGCCGCCTCTCCCACCCGTCCTAAAGGGACTCCTCTACCCAAGGCCGCTCTTTCGTAGAATTCATTTAGGGTTAACTTTGGTTCGATTTTCAAAGCTTTTTGGTATCTGGCTTCGTGTTGTCCACTCTTGATGAGGCCAATGCACACAGTGTTTACCAAAATATTATCCTTGGCTAGATCTTTGGACAGGGCCTTAGTAAGAGCAATGCCTGCAGCCCTACTAACTGATGTAGGAGTTGATGAGGGTCCGGGGGCCTTCCCAGCTAGATTGGTTACGTTGATTATTCTACCCCCTCCTGCCTTTCGCATGTAAGGTAGGGAAGCCCGTATGAGTCTTATTGCCGAAAATAATTTCAAATCTAGGTCGTCTACCCATTCTTCATCAGTCACTTCCTCGAATGACATGGCAGCGGAGGTGCCAGCGTTATTGATCAGGATATCTAGTCCTCCGAGCTTTTCTATAGTGACATTTACGAGGTTGCACGTATCAGAAGGCCGAGAAACGTCACCAACAATTGGCAAGACTACTCCGTTAGTTTGACCCCGAATTTCCTCCGCAGCTTTCAGTAAATTACCCTCGTTACGGGCACAAATGGCAACCTTAGCTCCTTCAAGAGATAAGCGATGCGCGACCGATTTGCCAATACCCTGGCTACCTCCAGTAATTAGAGCTATTTTGTTCATTAATCCTAATTCCATTGACGCCTCCTAAAATTACTTGTTTATTAGTGTTTTTATTGTAGCCGGAATGGTTTCTACAATGTCAGTTGCTATAAGACCACGATCTCCCAGCCGTTCACTTATTTTTTCTCCGGCCAATCCGTGTAGATAGACGCCACAACAGGAAGCGTTCTCTCCAGAAAGCCCTTGAGCAATAAGGCCTGAAATAATGCCAGTTAGGACGTCACCGGTGCCACCGGTGCTTAGTATTGGATTAGCAAATGGATTTATGAATACTTTACCTCTTGGAGTAGCGACAATCGTGTAAGGTCCCTTTAAAACCACGATTGCTTTCCATAATGCGGACTGGGTCCTTGCTATTTCAATACGATTACACTTAATTTCATCAACTGAAAGGTTTGTCAGTCTGGCCATTTCACGTGTATGGGGAGTAAGAATCAGGGAAAATCTGGTCTTGTTGTACCAGTTATCGATATAATTTAAGTTGTTTAGACCATCGGCGTCTATAACCAGCGTCCGCCCGTCGTGCTTTCCTTTGAAAAAGAGTTCTTCGATGAATTGTGATATCGGAATCGAAAACCCCATTCCAGGACCTACCGCGAGACTACTGTATCTATCTAATACTGACCTTAACGGTTCTGCACTTTCGCTTCCTAGTTCACCACTACCGTTGATGTCGAGGGGGAATTGTATAGCCTCAGTCAACTTCTTCGTTAACAGAGATTGTATAGTCCTTGGAAAGGCGAGTGTTACAAGCCCTGGACCCGAACGCATGGCGGCTTTTGCAGCAAGAGATGCCGCTCCGGGATAATTTTTTGATCCGGCAATAATTAATGCGTGTCCAAAGGTTCCTTTATGACTGTCGACCGGTCTTACGGGCAGGCGGCCTTTAATCCAAGAGTCGTCCAAAAGCTGAGTGTTAATGAAACGATCTGCTATGGATGGAATGCCGATATCCAAGACTTTGAGCTTGCCAAAATTGGCCATATTTGGAATGTTAAACATACCAATCTTAGGATTTCCGAGGGCCAGAATGATATCAGGTTTAGGAGAACATGAAACTCGGATTCCTGTATCTGCGTTAGTCCCCGTCGGTATGTCTAGAGATACTAACAGCCCTTCACGGTCCTCCAGCATACCCATTGTCTTTTTGATAACCCCTTGCAATGGGCGATTTTGCCCTGTACCAAGAACGGCGTCGACTATAAGATCTGAGCGTTTTATTTCTAATGCGAGATTTTTTAATCCAGGGTCAAGTTCGACCGGAATAACAGTTACTTGCTCTTTTTTCGCCAGATTAGCTTTTTCGTCGTTGGTTCGCCGTTTGGTTAGAAGATATGCGGTTACTTTTGCTCCCCATTTGGATAGAGTGCTGGCTGAAACTAATCCGTCACTACCGTTATTCCCTGGACCAACGAGAAATAGCAGTCTTCGATCTGCCACTCTTCCTAGAATAGCCCTGATTTCTTTTGCTATCGAGTTCCCTGCCCTATCTATGAGCTGGTCCGTACTTAACCCACTCGCTGTCGCGAATTCTTCCAGCCATTGCATTTCTTCAACCGACACAATTTTCAATGATTTACCTGTCGGACGCCTACCACCGTGGCTATGGCATAGTGTTTGGAATGAGATATACTAACAGCTAATTGTTGGAGGCATAAAGACTGGGCTTTATTCAAGGCTCTTCCGTGAAGTTTCAAAAATGGACCTTCTCCCTTTAGTTTTACTATTTCTACCTCCTTCCAACCTACTCCTACGATTCCCGTTCCTAAGGCTTTCATAGCGGCCTCTTTGGCCGCAAAACGCCCAGCTAAATTTGGAATTCTACCTTTGCAATAATGCAGTTCTTGCTTAGTATAAATACGATCTAGAAATCTCTCGCCCCAACGTTTTACTGATTGTCGGATTCGTTCGATTTCAATAATGTCTACGCCGGTAGTCAAAAATTGTCCTAGTACAGAAAGCTTTGTTTCCATTTTGTTGTGTTTCATTATATTGTTGTTTGGATCACAGTGTCTAACTTGCAGGACTAAATCTGGGCATTTACTATTGTAGCCTTGGAGGTAAGTATGCCAATAATTCTTGATGGTAAACTCACGGCCGCGGCGGTTATGGATGAAGTGCGGTTGGCTGTAAATAAACTGAAAGTGTCCTCTGGGGAAACACCCGGTTTAGCGGCTGTTCTTGTGGGTAATGACCCAGCATCCGCAGTCTATGTTCGCAACAAAGAAAGGGCATGTGCCGCAGTAGGTATG
>CAJXDJ010000178.1 GCA_913052045.1 uncultured Dehalococcoidia bacterium | reverse complement strand
GCACCCTTAGGTGAGAGATTGGTGGTTAAGCCCTCGGAACAGGAGACGACCACGTCTTCGGGTATAATCCTTCCAGATACCGCGAAAGAAAAGCCTCAAGAAGGCGAGGTTATAGCCGCTGGGCCAGGTCGCCTGAATGATGACGGCAAGCGTATAGCCTTGGAAGTAGCAGTTGGAGACAAGATAATATATTCAAAATACGCGGGTACGGAATATAAAGTCGACGGTGAAGAATATTTAATTCTGCGCGAGAGCGACGTTCTAGCTAAATTAACATAATAAAGAATTAGCAAATAACTTTTGCTATAAATAAGGAGGCAAAATTAAATGCCCGGTAAGCAATTAGTTTTCTCAGAGGATGCACGTAAACTTTTGAAAACAGGTATCGACAGACTAGCCGATACTGTTAAGGTGACACTTGGGCCCCGAGGACGGAATGTGATTCTCGATAAGAAATTTGGTCCCCCTCAGGTCTGTAGTGATGGAGTAACCATTGCCAAGGAAATAGAGCTTCCTGATCCATTTGAGAATATGGGAGCACAACTTTTGAAGGAGACCGCCAGCAAGACAAACGATGCTGCTGGAGATGGAACCACTACATCGGTAGTATTAGCTCAGGCTATCATCACCGAAGGGTTCAAGAATATCGCGGCAGGTGCCAACCCGATGGGACTGAAACGTGGCATAGATGCAGCTGTTAGCTTGGTAGTAGGGGAATTACACAAAATGTCTCGGCCTGTTGATAATCGTGAGCAAATTGCTCAGGTGGCTGCTCTCTCCGCACACGAAGATGCAATTGGTGAAACCATAGCTGACGCCATGGAAAGGGTAGGGAAAGACGGGGTTATAACCGTCGAAGAGTCTAAGGGCATTGATGATGAAATCGAGTACGTGGAAGGCATGCAGGTTGATAGAGGATATCTCTCACCATACTTCGTAACCAACTCGGAGCGAATGGAAGCCAGCTTGGAAGACCCGTACATTATCATAACCGACAAAAAGATTTCGGCCGTTTCTGATATGGTTCCGGTTCTGGAAAAGCTCATGCAAATGGGGAAGAAGGAAGTGGTAATAGTTGCCGAGGATGTTGATGGAGAAGCTTTGGCTACATTGGTAGTTAACAAATTACGTGGCACTCTTAATTGCTTGGCAGTAAAGGCCCCTGGATTTGGAGATCGCCGTAAAGCAATGCTCGAAGATATTGCCATTCTTACGGGCGGTACAGTTATAAGTGAAGAGACCGGACGGAAACTTGACTCTGCCACGGTGGCAGATATGGGGCAGGCCCGTAGAGTTACCTCAAGCAAAGAGGAAACAACAGTAATAGAAGGCAAAGGTTCCGAAGAGGCTATAAAGAACCGTATCAACCAGATACGCACCCAGATTGAGGATACCACCTCGGAGTTTGATAAAGAAAAACTTCAGGAGCGTATGGCCAAGCTGGCCGGTGGTGTAGCGGTAATTAGAGTAGGAGCTGCTACGGAAGTAGAGCTCAAGGAGAAAAAAGCTCGAGTGGAAGATGCCCTTTCAGCAACCCGTGCAGCAGTAGAAGAAGGGATAGTCCCGGGAGGTGGTGTGGCATTGGTGAGGGCTCAACGATCCTTATCTGACTCCAAAGACTTAGGGGCTGATGAAATGGTGGGTGCAAACATAATTAAGAAAGCTCTCGAGGTTCCTGTAAGATTGATATCTTACAATGCTGACCAGGAGGGATCAGTTGTTCTAGAAGCGATTCGAAAGCAGTCCGATGATTTCGGATTTGATGCGGAAAAGGGAGAGTATGGTCCAATGTTTGAAAAAGGCATAGTGGACCCAGTAAAGGTTACGCGTTCGGCATTGCAAAATGCAGCCAGCGTAGCATCGATGGTCCTTACCACCGAATCCATGATATCGGAGATTCCAGAAAAGGAATCTGCGGCTCCATCAATGCCGCCCATGGATTACTAGACAGATAATCAAGTAAGATCAAAAAAGGGGGACGGATTCAAATCTGTCCCCCTTTTTTCTTTAGAATGGATAGCTCTTAAGATTTAAAGATCGTATGTTGTTGGAGAATTCATGGCCCCTAGAATCTATCCGCAAGCTTTGGACGCACTTTCTGATATGCCCGATGGTTCTGTAGTTATGATTGGAGGTTTTGGCGGACCTGGATTGCCCCAGATTCTCTTAAAAGCGCTGATAGAGCATGGTGCGACCAATCTGACGGTTATTACAAATACGTGTTATTTGCCGGTCGTGGGGACATACGATATAGCAAACTTGGTTGAGACGGGGCAGATAAAGAAGTTAATTACTACATTCCCAGGAAAACCAAACCAGAATGTGCCAGTAGTAGAATCCTACAAAAACGGTGATGTAGAAATTGAGGTCATTCCTCAAGGTGTATTGGCAGAACGCATGCGAGCAGGAGCCGCTGGTTTAGGTGGAGTTTTTCTGCCGATGTTTTCTGGTACAGAATTTTCTCATGGGAAAGAAATACGTGTAATAGGTGGTGTTAAACACGTTTTTGAGTACCCATTGATAGGCCAGTACGCTTTAATTGCCGCGCACAAATCTGACCGACTGGGCAACCTCGTTTATAGGAGGACCCAGCGTAACTACAACCCAACGATGGCTGCTGCTGCGACTACTACAATCGTGCAGGTGAGAGAGTTGGTTGATGTTGGTGGTGTCAATCCAGAATTGGTCGTGACTCCTGGGATATATGTCAATCGAATTGTTGTCCAGAGATTATAGACCATGAAAGAGCGACTTACCCGGGAATTGATGGCCTTAAGAGCCGCTTGTGAATTAACTTCAGGACAAGTGGTCAATTTGGGGTTTGGTATCCCAACATTAGTTTCAAACTATCTAACAGATTGCATGGACATAACATTACATTCAGAAAATGGGTTACTCGGTTTTGGACCTGAACCAGATGATGAAACATTTGAACCAGATTTAGTAAATGCCTCTGGAGTTCCTGTTACTCTTTTCCCAGGGGGTGTGGCGATCAGTCATATAGATGCTTTTGGGATTGTTCGAAGTGGGAAGTTAGATATAGCGATATTAGGAGCTATGCAAGTGTCTGAAGCAGGAGACTTTTCCAACTGGTTGTTGCCTTCGAAGGGAGTAGGTAGTCCTGGTGGCGCAATCGATATAGCACATGGGACGAAAAGATTGATTGTTCTTATGGAAGCTACTGCATTTTTGCTCCAACGTTCAAGCCTCTCTGCTCCTCCACTTTAGAAGGTTTTGGTGGAGATAGCTATATAGCTGAAAATTTTGCCCTTAAAAGGGCAATTCACGCCCTAGTTACCAAAATCCTACCAAAAATCAACAC
>CAJXDJ010000177.1 GCA_913052045.1 uncultured Dehalococcoidia bacterium | reverse complement strand
GGCTTGAGTTCCATCCCGAAGGTTCCTTGAGGCAAAACACTAACCAGGGATAAATATACCGGCATTTGTGCCAAATGGTGCGCTTGGCGGGATTCGAACCCACGGCCTCAGCCTCCGCAGGGCTGCGCTCTATCCAGCTGAGCTACAAGCGCACATAATACATTTGGTGCCGAGAGTGGGATTTGAACCCACACGCCCGTAAGGACACTGCGCCCTGAACGCAGCGCGTCTGCCATTCCGCCACCTCGGCTTCCATGGTGGGCGATGCAGGATTTGAACCTGCGACCTCCTCGGTGTGAACGAGGCGCTCTAACCTCTGAGCTAACCGCCCCGTACAAGGACAATTAATTATAACAGTAGCATTGGACCCCGCAAGTGGAGGACAACTATTATGGCATGCTTTTATCCCAATCAGGTAAAGTCCAGTAACCGATATTGGGCAAACCTACTCGTGGAGAGAACCCTTGTGCCAATTTCAATCTTTGTACATTAAAAAGGTGAGTTGCCAATTCACCTTCGCTGTGATGAAGAGTCCCTTCTAATGTCAGATGCCATAACGTTGGAACTGCTGGATCTTGATATTGTGTACCGGGATATCTGTCAGCAATGCGCCCATAAAAACCTGGGCTTCCTTGAATAATGGTCTTAATCAAAATAGACGACGGGGTCTCTTTCTCTAAAATTTGTCTTATTAATTCCAAGGATTGTTTAAGTTTGCCCAGGATTTTCTCCATTGTGTCCCATTTTGTCCTGTCCAATCGCCTAGATTCTAGGCCAGCCAAACAGTGAAGGTCTTTAGCAAATGGGAGTTTGTTCGGAAAAAGTTGAGGTCCCCACCTTAATAGATACCAACGGAATAGATGTGACGCTACATGGCTCACGTTGTCCTTAATGCTCCAACCACTCCACGCCCACTTTGAGCTGACCCAATCCATATTTTCTTCTGCCATTTCCTCCACCTCCTGACTTACCAAACACAGATATGTCTCGAAAAGGGGAAACAATGGACGTGCATTGATCAAATTGTCGTTATTTTTCATCGGGAGATTCAATATACCCTACTTCTATGTATACCATTAGAACGGCCCTCATCAATCTACTCTTGTTACCAACCAAAGTCACTTATCCGACACCTCGTTCTCGTTCGTGTGGTAATATTAATCACTTTTTTAAGAGGCAATCCTACGTTCAACCCCAAAGAATTTTTTGCAAAATATAGGGCAGCACTTATCTTGTGTTTATGCGTGGGCCTGAACTCACTTGGACAAGGATCCACCGCTCCATCAATGCCAATCCTCGCTACCCAATTTGGAGTTGGAATTACAATGGTGGGCATTGCCGTCATTATGGTACCGGTGGGAAGGCTTACTATGAGTCTTCCAGGGGGCATACTTACCCAATATTTTGGGCGTAAGCCATTGTTGGCAGGTGGAATTGCAACAATAGGAATTGGTTCTCTGTGTGCATTTTTTTCTAACTCTTTGTTGTCGCTAATTGGGTTTCGTCTACTATCTGGGCTCGGTATGGGAATATTCACGGTCATCGCCACCGTGTACCTAAGGGATATATCGACTGAACAAAATCGGGCCCGATACCAGAGCTTAAACCCTCTATCAATCTTAGTGGGATCTAGTTTAGGTGCCTTGCTTGGAGGCTTGATTGCATCAACAACCAGCCTTAGAGTCCCATTTTTGATACAAACTATAACTTCCGGAACCACAATACTAATAATATATCTATTTCTCCCCGAACCCGTTTGCAATCCCACGAATAAATCGGATTCAGTAACTCTTAATGACAACATATTGACAAAAAAAGAAAAACTTTTGGGCCTGTTGATCAATCCTGTATTTTTTGCGATGGCCTGTCTGTCTCTTTGGATTGTTTCACATAGGCAGGGTGGCAGGTATATCTTGTCCCCGCTTCTTGCCGCCCGTAAAGGATTCAATATTTCCCAAGTGGGAATGTTTTTCTTTGCCACTCACATACCTCAAATGATTGCAGTCCTAGTTTCCGGGATTTTATCTGACCGCTACGGAAGAAATGTTCCCCTGATTCCTGCAGCGCTCTCTCTTATTGGCGGTATACTTATCCTTATTCAATCAGAATCGTTAATTACGCTCTTGCTTGCTGGTATATTTCTTGGGATAGGGGAAGGGCTAGCCGGACCGCCAACGGTTGCCTATTTCGCTGATCGGGCACCACACGGACTCGAAGGGGCTACCATGGGTATATATGGGACACTAAGTGGCGGAGGGGCACTGATTGGCGCACTGGCTTTGGGTTCTATTGCTGATAATCAAAGCATTGAGACGGCTTTATGGATAGACGGCCTCGTCTTTGTTGGTCTGATATGCTTAGTACTCATCGTTACTAAATCAGTTCCAAAAGTATTCTCGGAGAACTAGTTCCAAATGTACAAGTATCGGAATGTTTTGAAACAGGCTTACTAGCTGAATTATGTTTTCGGTATTTAAATACAAAGATTACACTCTTTTCTGGGTAGGCGGTGCCTTCTCCAACATTGGTATGTGGACGCTGATTCATGCCAGATTATGGTTGATGAATGACCTTACTGACTCGGAGATTATGCTGGGCCTTGTCACTATGGCCGGACTAGGTCCAACAATTGTTCTATCTGTATGGGGTGGCGTCCTCGCCGACAGGATCAATAGGTTAAAACTAGTGATGATCAGCCGCGCTTGCTTTGCACTCCTGGCATTTCTAACAGCTGGATTAATTATGTCGCACATTATTGCGCCTTGGCATTTACTGGCTATATCACTGGGAACGGGATTTTTGCTTTCATTTGACATTCCGTCAAGACAGGCGATGCTGCCAAATCTGGTTGATAGAAATCACATGATTAACGCCATAGCCTTATATTCATTTCTAGGGGTTGCTTCGTCGATATTGGGTCCTGGTTTTTTTGGTCCATTGGTAAATCTGGCTGGAATAGAAGGGTTATTTATTTTGATTGGACTCTCTTATCTGCTAACTGTATATATGATGTCTATGATGAATGCCCAGCTACATGGGCAAAGGCCGGCTGTGGGTAACATGACCCATGACCTGCTTGAAGGGCTCTACTATGTAAAGACTCATAAAGGCATATTCAGCCTTTTGATTATGGGGATCGCAACCGGAATCTTTGGTATGTCGTTTATAACTCTCCTTCCGGTATTTGCCAAAGATATCTTGCAAAGTGGTGTAAATGGCTACAGTCTACTTTTGTTTTCCCTGGGCTTTGGTGGACTCGTTGGGGTCATACTCGTAGCGGGGTTTGCCAAAAGCAAAAGTGGATCGATATTTCTGATTAGCGGGGG
>CAJXDJ010000176.1 GCA_913052045.1 uncultured Dehalococcoidia bacterium | reverse complement strand
TTTATGAACAGCGAGTTTTGACCAGTAACGGTGCCCCTTGGCGTTTCTATTACAATATCGCAATCCCCATATCTGCCCGTTCCAGTAGGCAGCTGGAAATCTAATTCTGTATTTTTATTGTTTGTTCCATTTGATATGACCGCTGGACTAAGAAGATTCTCTCGTTGGTCTTTGATGTAACCCGGCGCGGTTTCTCCCCTAAATCCAGTTGGGTAAATATATAACCCCTGTATAGAATCAAAGAATTCTCCTGATATTGATATAGAAGTAGCGGCTTCGCTTGCGCTGCCCTCTGGAAAGCCTGTCGCCGGTGTTGAGCCATCAAATCGAGGTGGTCCGGCTATTACATCAAAATCTATCCCACCAGCATGAAGCCCTCCAAGAGAATTTTTTATTCGCACAGGTCCGGAGCTTGCTTTCCACGGCACCTTGCCGGTCATTAATGTTCCATCACTTCCACCTACTACACCAAATCCGGTTTCTGCCCCATTGAACTCCACTATCCAAAGATTATAGTCGGGACTAGATGAGTCACTCGACGCCCTTACAAAAGCGCCTGTTACAAAGTTCTCTCCTGAAATTGTGACGTCATCATACGGCTCTGGCTCAACACCCCTGTGTCTTTCGCCAGACGTGGGTTGTATGCCGGTAATCCTGACGTTTGTTTGCATTGACGGGAACGTTGCGGATACTCCACTTTGCCCCTCTATCCTTAGCGTTCCATCTATATGGCCAGACGGAACAACTATTGGGTAAAAATGTACATCGGTTACGTCTCCGCTTACTATCTCGCCTTGCAGCTCACCCGTGCCGAAGAATGCCCCTGTTATACCAGACAGCCCATAGCCACTTGCGTACATTGTCGATCCAAGCGCGGGTCTTACTACCGTTACTCCCTCTAACTTGGGTCCGGGCACAAAAGGCTCTGGAGAGGTACCTGTCTGTTTCCTCAACGTGGAGCCTACCTTTATGTATCCCCATTGTGCTTCTATGGGAATTGAGGCGATCAGCAACTCCTCATTAACCCAACTGAAATCTGCGGAATAATCAGTTATACTACTGGCACCCGCGTAGGGCATGGAGGGAAACAAGACGCTGTCGATAGCGACAAAGCCTCTCCCCTCAATCCTAACAGTACTACCTAGTATCCCTGATGACATTTTAACCTTCTATTCTTGTTATTGATATTTGAGCAGCAACAGATTCAAATACATTATATGATACGCTGGAATATGCGCCATTTCTTAAGTTAACCGCGCCCTGTGCGGGGGGAGGATTTGGAACAGTAAATTGCAATAAATAATCACTAACATACACCGCCTCCGCTAACTCATAATCCCCAATCCACACCTCTGGATAACTTAAGAAATTTATTCCACTTACGTCTACGGTCTCGCCCACCGCAGCCCCAGTCGGTCCACCCCCCGTAATTAACGCTAGCATGCTTGGAGCATCCTGTACTACCTCAATTACATTTTTCGCATAGCTTTGATTATCCGCCTGTAAAGCTTTTGTTTGCGCGTAACCCCTTGACTCGAAATAAGCAATATGCTCCAACGAATCGCTGTGCCTTAATCCTAAGCCAAGCACCACAATGTCACCATACATAGATAAACCACCAGTCAAGTTATCGACAGTAACAGATGTTGATAGTTTCTTTGGCCCGAATGTCACCCCGTCTGGCTTTAAATTTGTGAGACCCGTCCCTGTAGAGAAAGTGTAGGTCGGTTCGACATTCACCTGATAGCTAAATGAAGCTTCCGTTACAAACGAATTACCGTCAGCAATTCCTGTCCCATTGATCGTCGCATCCAAAAAATTAAGAACCTTTGCGTCCTGCGATGGTTTTGAAGTGTTTGGAGTAAATGTTCCAGAACCAAGCTGCCCTTCATAATCGAAAAACTTTATAGATACCGAGGCTTGAGCGCTTCTATTTGGTCCCGCGCTTATCCTGTAACTGGTAAGATATCCACTCGGAAACGATATTTGCCCAAAATTTCCATTTACTGGTTCAGTCTCCCTGTACACTATGTCACTAAAATGATCCTCCCCAGTAAGAAAATACGTAAATTGCATTGTCCCCTCTACTGGATCACTGGGTATATAATAATGGGAATATTTTCTATTAGCGTGGTACAAGGGAAGGGAGGTGCTGGATAAGCTAAACGAAAGATTGGAGGCTACGTATTCTCTACCATCTAACACAACCTGACAATTTTTGTAAGTATAAAACATTAGTGATACCTCCTAAGCACAAATGAGGCCTTCGCAAAATCATTCGTGTCTACTGATACGTCTGAAGACTCTATTTTCATCCCGGAAAAATTAAATTCCATATAGCTGTTAGAATCGTCGCATAGCCCGCTTAATGGCTCAATTTTAATCCTTGGTGGAGAGTCCATGTTGTATTCATTGAATGAAGTTCCGTCTTCCTTCAGCCCGCTGAATAACTGCCATCCACTTTCCCCGTAAAAAGTAATCGGGAAAGCGTCCTCGCCTCTCCCTGAAACATTTATCATATTTGTTTCCTTGACTACCGATATTGTCTCTTCGGCTGTCAGTAGCATAACCTGCTTCGGATATTTATCCCCTAGTGTATAAATCGGATTTATCACGCTCCGAAAGTCGTAAGAAAAATCATAAACAGGTTCCACTATTGGACTATCATTGCCCACTTCACCCGGCATTGGCCCAGCAATAAGACTGGTAGTCCAAGCGTGAGCCAGCCCACTAAAACTTTCAGCATAGCTGTGCTTGAATTCCCTTTTTTTTATAATTCCCGTGGGCGGAGTGAAACCCACGTAAGAAGCCTGAGCTTTGATTACATTATTTGCTGAAACCTTTAAAGAGTAACTGTCTAGGTAGTAAACGCCGGTTATTCCAGCTACCCCTATTATGTTGGAAGGAATATCTTCGTAATTTGGATTTGTTGTATTGTGAACAAGGCTTAAATAATCCGAAACATTTGCGTAAACTGGGTCTTTTTCTACCTCCAGATAGTAGGTTATGCGTATATTATTTGCGTATTGTCCATCCGGAGTAGAGGTTACGGCGAGATTATTACCCATGCCGCGGACCGCAACAATGGCGTTGGATGTAGACAATGATACCGCATCGGCCATCACCCCGGTGCCATTTACCACTACATCGCAGTTATTGAAAAAAATCATTTACCCAAAACCTTGTTCCTCTTATCAATTACACTAAATTTAATTTGTGATTGTAACTAATTGTGGTGTATTCAGGTTATTATCTTCTGTAAGTAGATCCTCTATGTATACCTTATATCTCGCTTGTATTTTTAAATTATTATCAACATCTACGGTGT
>CAJXDJ010000175.1 GCA_913052045.1 uncultured Dehalococcoidia bacterium | reverse complement strand
AATCTCTCCGGGCGCGGCATAAAATCAAACACTTACCGACCATCATAGAACACCAACTGTTCCACAAAATCTCATCTGCCCCATAGATAACACCAAATCGGTTGCAAATTGGTGGTTGTATGGCCATCACTGGGGTCTGTATCCCCTGTGGTGAGGCGCACTGGGGGCAGTGCGTATCGGGGTCGCTTATGCCCCGTGGCGCTAGGTTTGATCAAAGATCTGTATCAACGATATTTAAATTGAAGGTGAACCCGTCCTTTTGAAATTTCCACTCCTTTAAAGGCATAGTTGACGACACGAATCTTAACGGGATTTTCATTTACCCACGCTTTCCAATGTTTGGTATAGGTGTCAGCAACGACAAATATGCCGTCCTCCTCGACTTGTAAATCGTAGGCTAGGTCATCTCCATTTCGATAGACGGACAGAATGCTTCCTTTTGCAGCTTTGGGATGGGGTAGCTGAACTGAGGAAATTACCGCCAGTCCATTAACCTCTTCAACTGACGCTGATTTTAGAAATTCGAGGACTGCTTTTTGGTCGTTTACTTGGACTACTCCTTTGGGGAAAAAACCTACTCCACCAACTTTCGGGCAGATATATGAGGAATAAGAAGAGTTTTGCCCTAAAAGACGACAGTTCTCTTTGGAATAAGGGCTTTCAACTGATGGATTAAGCCGAACCTCACTGGTATGAAAGCTAATCAAGGAGATTCGATGGATTACCATTAGTTTCTCAAAGTCTTTAGAGAAGTAATTCTCTAGGCTATCGGGTCCAAAAAAACGGTTTGGATACATAATTAATCCTTTTCCTGACCAATTCCGAAAAAGTTCAGAGTTGAGTTCCCAATAAGCATTTGTGTAAAGCGGCATATTGATCTTGAGATCCAAAATGCCGAATACTCCAGACCAATTACCATCCAAAATTTGATCTGGGCTATGGTGTCTTCGATCCCCAAGCCTCGAATAGTTTTGTATTAGTCCAATTGGAGTAACAGGATCAAGTTGTTGGAATAGAGGGCGTTCCTGTCGTGGGAGTGGTTCATGACTTCGCAAGAAAAGATATTTGTTTGAAAACCAAAAGGTGGGAGCAATGGCTAAAACTAGACTTGAAACAACCAAGACATCACGATATACAAGCATGCTTTTGGGCAAGAAAAATCTGACGAACAGTAGTAAAGTTCCAAAAACGGAAAAGGACCAGAAAAGAGGTTCTGGCAAAGAACCGTTACTAACGAAATAACTAAGTACTAAGCAGAGAAACCAAAAGAAAAGTAAATATTTTCTGGACTGGTGATTAACTGCGTTACCCAAAGAGATCCCAATCAAGACTAGAAACGCTACTGTAGCGTGACTAACACTGTGTCGTGCGAAGGCCACTCCGTTTGTCCAGTCGATTGAACACAAACTCGGTGGTGCTCCCCAGATGACGATCCCGCCAAAGACAATTAGGCTGACAAAAAACACCCATGCTAACTTCTGTTTCGCGATACTTAAGATAAAAAAGATGCCAGGTAAGGTGAGGAAAGTGTATCTTCCAGCGGTTGAATCCGTGGGTATTGAAAATATGTTTTGGCTCAGGGTCTCAAAAGTCAAGCCAATGGTTGCATAACATGGACGTTCGGGTGACCAACTAAAAAAATCTCGGGCTGAAATGAACTCGCCTAAACTTAAAACAATTGGACTCCATGAAGGCCACAAGAAGAGGAACCCAAGGCCTGTTATTGCAGCAAGTAATAGGGATTTACCCTTTGTTGGGTAAACAAAACAAATCGCGTAAAAAAGCACTGACAAACAGAAAACAACTTGAGCTTGGATAAAGCTAAAACTGCCTGCTAGGGCTCCGAGAAGGAGGGTCAAGACGGCTGTAGACTTAAAGCTAAGTCGATTTGACTGAAATAGAACTATAAGAGCTGGGAAGAGAGGCGCTAGCAGGTCTACATCTAAAAAGCTGATATCAATATAGTTGGTATGATAAGGAGCTAGGACGGCTAGAGTTCCAGTTGCAAATAGAACAATGTTCTTGTTTGAGTACTGAGAGACGATTAACAAAATTCCAAATACCCAGTACCAAATCCTGAAAAATATCAAAAAGTCGCGAGTGGCATCACCCGGCCAAAGTTTCAAAACCAAATGGATTGGTGAATAGTATGGGTTATGGCCATCCAGCAATTGAGGGAAGCCTGATCCGATGTACGGATTCCATTTAGGTAGTTTCCATGGGAGGAGTGAGCGAGATTCATGAGCAAAGAAATAGCTGGCTGGTAGTTCTTGGGAAAAAGGTGAGAGATCGTGACTACCAATATTAGATAGAATATTAGGTAGATTAGTCGTCCCCTCAATCTCATCTGTGAGACTATCTACTACTAGAAATTCTTGATCGGGACTAGGTTGCGCCTTCACGCCATTTAGAAAATTCTTGATATGTGCGTTAGCATGTGCTGCGTTATCTGAAGAACTGATTGCGTTGCGCAAGTCAATTTCGTGCCGACGAATCAGAGTTTCTGATCCATTACTTAAACGAGCCAACCGTAGTGTTTCAGTGATTAAGGCAGATTTATCAGTTAGCGGTAGTCTGCGTAGTTGTTGCTGAGGTGTATTTTTGTTCTGATCTATACATTCGAGATTCCTGCCACCAGCACGGCAGCCTTTGAGGAATGCCGAATGGGCTGCTTCATAGGAAAGTGTGTATTGGGGAAGCAGACTAAATCCCCAAATTGCTAGACAGACAACAAGACTTATGCAAAGACAGCGTTGAAGTGCACCTACCATTTGTTAGGAAAATTTCTTACGGTTTTCAGGCCGGCTTAGCGCCGGACAGGTAGGGAGTTACCTGCTTAGTGCCTTCGACCTCACGGAGGATGGCAATCGTGTTAGCGGAGGTTTCATCCCAGCTTAACTCGCCTTCAGGACGAGGCTCTCCAAGAACATCTGATCTGAAATTCTGTAGTGGCTTACCCATCATATGGACAGCGACAAGACATTGCGCAAAATCGATCCGCAAGTCCTGAACGTTGTTAGCATGAACTGCAAATGCGTCGTGTACTGCTATGACTGGATACTCTGCCTTAGCCACAACCATGTGGGCTAAAGATGCGTCAACACTATGGACGAGGTTGGCTTGCAGCCCTAACTTAACTTCATTGTTATGCAGCCTAGGAGTTACATGTCTTGCGCTTAACTGAATTCTTCTACGTCGTTCCTCCTTCGACTTCGGTACTCTAAACTGTATCTTGTCTGTATAGACTGGTCTGAAGTGAACCTCAAACCCGCTCATGGTTGCCCATGCCATTTCACCATCTACAGGTAACCCCCATTCCTTCCATACCTCCT
>CAJXDJ010000174.1 GCA_913052045.1 uncultured Dehalococcoidia bacterium | reverse complement strand
CTTCGATTGGTAGCCTCAGGTTCACTGACAGTGGGATCAGAACAAGAAAGCAAGCTCAAGCAAGCTACTGCTATAAATGCCAACAAATAGGGAAATTTATAGATTGTCAGGTTAGCAATACTTAATTGCATAATTATGCCTATTTTATCTTAGCCTCACAGTAGCTTCAATATTAGGTGTACCCGATGGCACAGACGTGCATGTAGGATATGGTGTATGCGTGGCATATGGAGTAGGGCTACTGAAAGGCTCTTTTCCCCTACACCAGACCACCAACATCATCAGTGCTGTAGTGAGGAAAAGTAGTGGTATGAGCTTATGCAGGGTCAGGGATGAAACCCAATACCACATTATAAACGTCAGAGGGATGGCAGAAACCGGAGCAAATAGATAGGGCTCGGAAGGTATTAGTTGATAGGATACTGTTAAGGCTTATACAGTTATTGTGGGGTAGCGGATATAGCGAGAAAATCCCCAAATCCATAAGGGCGTCGTCCCAAGCGATTCCCTTTCGACCCTATTGCTCTGAAGAGGGAATGGCCCCCAAACTTTTGAAAACAGGAGAACTGACAGGCATGGTATATATACAATTCACTTTCTTGTTTTCATGGTCTGGTGGATTTTACATAGCGGTGAGAAGCCATCGCTCGTGAAGCCCAACCCAATTTAGAGATGACGTGAAATTCCATCGCCGGTTTAGGCCGAACGGGTTCGGTCTGAGAACTGGACTCACCTTCTACATAGGAGGCAAAAGTTAAATACTATCTGACCCAAAACCTTTTGCCTGAGGGAGTAAGGGTTTGCGCTAGCTAACGGAACATCAAGCTAGGCAAATTAAAAACTCCTAATTAGCCCATCTAGCGACTACTTCTTCGGCCCTTCGGATGTCCTCGAGTTCATCAATTTCTGCCCAGTTCCCGTTTCCAATTAGGTGGGTTGCAAGCAGCAAATCTCCTTGCGCGATCAGTTGAGATATCGCTACCTCATAGAACTGATCTGTTTGGCCTTTCGACACCAAAACCTCAAGGGCGGGTAGTAAGTGGGCTTGAAGGGTTACTCGACTAAATGTATAAATGTTCACGGTCTTGAGGGCGTCCTGATAATCAAAATCCACTGGCTGATTTATCTTGAGTATCATAGCAGTGGCAAAGCCCGAATTAGCGAAAATTATCGTCCCATTCATTGGTGGTTGAAAGTTGTCAACGACTGCCACATTTGGATGGTGGTTTCGCCGAATCTCTTCCAACAGGTGCGGTTCAAATAGAACGTCCGCTTCTAACAGAATAATGTCTTCCAATAGGTGGTGTCTGGCTAGCCACAAGGAGTAAATATTATTTGTTTCTTCAAACCAATCATTTTTAATGTAAATTAATTTAGTGTTACCAAATTGCGAGCCAAAGTGCCGCTCAATCATTTCTCCTTTGAAGCCCACCACGATAATGCACTCGCCGATCCCATTTTTTTCGATACATTCGAGCTGATACTGTATCATCGGTTTCCCGTTGACAGGGATGAGGCACTTAGGAAAATCATCGGTCATCGGTCTTAATCGGGTTCCTTGCCCAGCGGCAAGGATAACGGCCTTCATTTAGATGTCTCCATTTTATTTTCGATCCTTACCTTGTTTTTGTGCCAGACAAAGACCGGAGCACTCGGACAAGTTCGATGTTCTCCTCCGCAGTTCTTGATGCGATTCTTACGAACCGGTCATCTAGGCCCTTCTTGCGACTACAGTCGTTGATGAACATTTTATGTTGTTCGTATAGTTGTGATGTCAATTGTGAAGCAGTGAAACTATCAAGTATCTTGCACAGAACAAAGTTCCCCTCTGAGGGATAGGGATATAAATAAGGGACCGATTGTAGTTCGTAGTATAAAGTTTGGGTCGCCCTTCGTACAGCCAGGCACGAAGCCAGGAACTGCTCATGGTAATCCCCCATCTCTTCCACAAAATACTGTGCTAAGGAATTGATGCTCCAGATGGGTACATCACTCCGCAGATTGGCCAACACGTCACGATTGCTAGTCGCAGCGTACCCCAGCCTTAGTCCAGGAATTCCATACGCTTTGGAAAGGCTTTTCAGGATTATCAAATTCGGGAATTCAAAGAGTCTGTTCATGGCCGACGGTACGGGATCACTATCGGCAAAATCGATAAAGGACTCATCCAGTATGATCAGGTCGAGATGGCGAAGCGATTCCAGCATGTACCCGATGGAATCTTGGGCTATGAGAGTACCAGTAGGGTTATTCGGATTTATTATCAGAGCACTGTTGGCACTACAATCACGGATATGTCGAAGGAATTGGTCGGCGTCGAATGTGAAATCCTCTCCCATTTGAAATAGGCTCGTTGTTTTCCCCTGATTGGAGGCCCGATTAATATACTCGTCGAAAGTAGGCACTGAGACCGCCAGGTTATCTACGTAGCGCATAGTAATGGCACTTATAAGTTCACTGGCGCCGTTTCCGATAACCACCTCTTTATCGGTGAGGTCTAAAGTCTTCGCCAGCAATGATGAGATGTACCAGTTAGTTGAAGGGTAAGACCTGAGCAACTCATCAAGTCTTAACCCCAAAGACTTAGTGAAGGCACGGGGAGGAAAATAAGGATTTACTAGGTAGCAGAAGTCCTTGATTCCATAATTCCAAAAGCCTCCGTATAGGGAGGAGATGTAACTTGTATCTGGCTGTTTCATGACACCGTTTCTTCTCTCCAATCTAGATTGTTAAATGATGCTTGTTTGTTAGGCAGTTTTGGTAAGCTGATATAGCTCGAATCCATACTTCCTTGCCCACAAAATGTTAGCGAATCTACTCCTATAATCACCAAGGTTGAAGTAGAAATCCGCTGGCAGTTGAGAAAGTAATCAAAAGGGTCGCCCCGAGCAACTTAAATCTTCTTCAGGGATAAGGACATTCCCCAAAGTCCCAATTGTATCCGACGGAAAATTCTCTGCCATTGGCCGATAGACGTATGTCATTTTTGGTTTAATCTCTTCCATATATAAGACCTGCTGATGACCTGGGTAATTGATCGTTAGAGCATAAAAATCTGGCCCAGGAAGAATGATTTTCGCATATCCCAAGCTATTTGTATTTGATCGACTGCCTCCAACCACTGTGACCTCAGCCCCAAGTACCGGTCGACCATTGTAGTCAAGAATTCGTATCCTTGCCGGCTGACCAATCATTTCTGCTTCAGGGATTTTCTCTACTACATCCTTCTCATATTCGCCTGCCCTTTTTGGAATTGTCCACTCTGCGCCATATTTGAGGCGTAAATATTCTTCTGGCGGGTTAGGGACAAGGAACTTCTCACCCAAGAATTCAA
>CAJXDJ010000173.1 GCA_913052045.1 uncultured Dehalococcoidia bacterium | reverse complement strand
GATTTAGATCCAAACGGAGATATTGACTCTAAAAAAAATGCATACAGAAGAAACTATAAAAAAGCTGATAACATAAATTATCTTAACGGAGATATAGAATCTCAAATGGGAATTGATTGGAATAACTTACTTGATGAAACAGGAGATATTCTAACGCAGATCATTTTCCATGCCGATATTGCCAGGCGTGCGCAACAATTTGATCTCGATGACGTTATCGATAATGTAGAACGTAAGTTAGTCCGTCGTCATCCACACGTGTTTGGTGATGTTCGAGTAAGTGATCGTCAAGAGGTTGAAACAAACTGGGAGTCCATTAAGGAAAAAGAAAGAGGACCCAGATCGGCAGTAGTTGGTATACCTCTTCAAACCCCAGCCTTGGCATATGCTCAACTTATGCAGGATAGAGTAGGGAGGGATGGATTTGATTGGGAGCAATTAGATGAAGTTTTAGATAAATTATCGGAGGAAATAAAGGAGTTCGTAGTAGCAGAAAGTCATCGAGAGAAAGCCGCAGAATTTGGGGATTTGCTGTTTACTTTGGTTAACTTCGCTCGTTGGCAGAACATTAATGCCGAAGATAGTTTGAGGCAGGCCAATAAAAGATTCAGGAAAAGATATCTTACTATGGAGAGATTATCGGGGGAGCGGAAACAAAGTTTTAAGGACTTATCTATTGTTGATAAACAAGAGCTTTGGGATGAAGCGAAACTCTTAAATGACTAACTTTGTGGTTTGGGTGGCTGGAATCCCGGCGGTGCAATCTGGAATGGAGGGGTCCAGCTATCGATAGGAATGTCTATCACAACCGGTTTATTTTCGGATAGTACGCTTTGGAGAGCGTCGGGTAACTCTTTGTAATGACTCAAGCGGATCCCTAAAGCACCAAAGCCTTTGGCGACCTGCGCAAAGTCTGGATTGTGTATCTTGGTTCCAATAACTCTACCTCTATAGCGGACTTGTTGATCTCGCAACGTTGCCCCTAGGGCTTGATCGTTAAAAACTAAAACAATGACGTTAATTTTTTCTTGTACTGCCGTGGCCAGTTCGGACAGGCCGTACATAAATCCTCCGTCACCGCACAGAGCAATGACTGGTTTGTCTGGGTTTCCCAGTTTGACCCCAAGTGAAAAAGGGAAGGCGTATCCCAAAGTAGCAAAATACGATGCATTAAAATATGACCTTGGACTCCGGACTGTGAAAGCCAGATGGGCCCAGTATCCAATGCTATTTATACCGCTAACTACCAATGCATTGTCGGGCAGCACTTTACGAATGCCTTGTAAAATTTCTACTTGATCTGGAGCAAGTAGCCGCGTCGTTTCGTCTGATTTGGTTTTGTGATCCGCAATTTCTTGGAAAGTCCAATGGCTAGAATTATTTTTGTTGTTGATCTCATCTAATAAAGCTTGGAGCGCCAATTTCGCATCCCCCACTATACTGACTTCTTCCTGCCAGTTACGACCTAATTCTTCTGGGTCGGCGTCGATATGTATGATGTATTGAGATTTCGTAAAGGCCCAGTTAACTGGTGCCAAGAAATGCAACCTACTCCCAACAGCAAGAATCACGTCTGATTTCGGGATAACCTCGTGAGCTGGTCCGTGACTGTAGTAAAAGGGTCCAGTGTAATGTGGATCATCTTCAGATATTGCTCCCTTTCCCTCTGCGGTAACTATAACCGCACTATTAAGAACAGAGGCTAGAGTAGTTAGTTCGTGACTCGCGTCAGAAAGATTTACACCACCTCCGGCCCATATTACTGGGTATTTGGCTTTTAGTAATAAACTGGCGGCCTTTCTAATCAAGTCACTGCTGGCTGCTTGCCTTTTGAAATCCTCTAAAGGAGGTAGTTCTAAAGCCATTTTCTTTGGCAGTAAATCTGATGGTATTTCTATCGCGACTGGTCTAGGTCTTCCTGTCTTGAGTTGGCGCATAGCTTCGTGAATCGCATCAGGTATTTCCCCTGGATCCTGGATAGTTGTCTTCCACTTAGTCACATTATTTAGAATATCCAGTTGATCTACTATTTCATGAACCGCTCCTGCATTTTTACCGATGTCAGCGGAGTGGACCTGTCCCACTACCAGAAGCACTGGAGATGATGATGCATAGGCAGACCCTATTCCAGCTGAAGCATTTTGTAGTCCTGGACCAGGTACGACGAGAGCAGCTGCTATCTTTCCCGTTGATCGTGCGAAACCATCAGCCATGTATGACGCTGTTTGTTCGTGCCTTACAGTAATAGTACGGATAGAAAGCTCATCCAAAAGAGCGTCATAGATGTCCATTATTTGCACGCCAGGCAGTCCAATAACGAACTCTACGCCCTCGTTGGCTAATGATTTGACTAGTGTTTGCGCAGCTGTGTAAATGGTCATTAGAAGTCTCCGAATTGTAGATATATTGTTATTATTTCACGTCGTGTGGAGGTGCAATTTATGCCTAATGTTTGTTTTCAAGAGCATTTTCTATAGCTATCACTAGTTGTCTTGCAGCGTTGGCACTAATCTCAACCGTGATCCGTTGGGAGGCGTCAAACTCACTGTTGAAGAAATCGATATTCAAACTCTCTTCCAGGAAAGCTACCGTCGGGTGATCAAAAGTAACATTTGCTTGTGTCAGGGGGAACCAACCCGCAGGGCCCTTTCCGCTGCCTTTCAGGATAGCTCGTTGTACTACGTAAGAACACATTTATATAAACCTTCCTTGCGTGACATCAGTATTTGATTGGCTATGGGTGTTGGTGTTGAGTTAAGTTTTGCCCAAGTTTTTATTGAAGAACGAAAATACTCGTTTCCATCCGTCTACAGCTTGCTCTATTTTGTACATAGGTCGATCGTAGTAAAAGAATCCGTGTCCAGCACCAGGATACATATGAAATTCATAATCTTTACCTAATCGCTTTAGTTCGTCTTCATGGATTTTAACTTGGCTTGGTGGTGGGCTGGAATCGTCTTCACCAAAAAGTCCCAGCAATGGACACATAAGGTCGTTTGTGTAATCTATGGGAGCAACTGGCATTTTATCGGATAGTTCATTTTCTTCCATTAAAAGTTGACCTTCATATTCAATTCGGTTTCGATTATTTTCAGGATAACTTGGTGCTTTTAAGTCTAAAATAAAAATCAATTGTTAACATTTCAAGATTTTGCATTTTTTGTAATACTGGAGCTAAATTTACAATTCCTAAATCTTTTCTGATCCGAGTTTTTCCAAAGTGTAAAACTAAATGCGTAATATCTTTACCTTTTAATTCTTTATTGGTAAGTTTTCTTTCGGGAAATTCTGACCCGCTAACGAGCCACCAAATTCCTGATTTATCTTGTATAGCCCATTTT
>CAJXDJ010000172.1 GCA_913052045.1 uncultured Dehalococcoidia bacterium | reverse complement strand
AATCCCATATCTTACCTCCATGGTAAAGGCCTACCTTTGATTCCATCCATCGAAGCCTATGCCCCAGACCAATCTCATTGATGAGGCTTACAATATCGACATCGCTTCTAAAGAGATGGTGATAACCTTTTTCTAAGCGCCCAGTGCCAATTTCGAATGTAGAGGCCTGGCCCCCGATAAACGGAGCTCTCTCGAAAATCTCCGCTTGGTGCCCTAACTTAGTCAATTCATAAGCGGCTGTGAGACCCAAGGCTCCTGCTCCGATAATGCCTATTTTCATTCTGCTCTTCCTCTTATACTAATGGATCGTCAACCAGAACTAGACGATATCTGATCATTTGCGCCTTTGGCGAGATTCGAAAAAGAACCAGGGCCAATCCAAAGAATACATAACCCCACAAATGTTACTGGTAATAACAAGGCCACATGCAACGATATCGCATAAGCTCCAGCGATTCCTGACTGTATCCCAACCAATAGCAAGGACTCCTTTGCAAAAAACTCAAACGGTCCCACAGCTCCAGGAGAGGCCGGAATGGCTGTGACCAAGTTAGAAGCAGCTGTGACCATAAGGATAACAGGAATAATCAATATGTGTGGGTCAAAGCGCCCAGGAATATCAAAAGAGTAAGCTAGCACCAAATACATGGCTCCCTCGAAAATCCAAACGGGCAAAGAAAGTAGCAAAAGTTTTAGGTGGTTCTTGGGAGATTTCAATCTTTGTAGGCCGTCTATAAATTGACCGACAAAGCCCTTAATTTTTTGGCTCAGTTCGCATGGCAAATAATCAATTAATTTGTATACAACTAAGGAAAGACTAGGTCTTACCGCTATCAAAGTAAAAAGGACAATCATACCTAGAAAAATCGAGGCTGATACAGTAGCCATAACTGACAATGTCCAAACCGTAACAGTCCCCACACCTTCGGTGATGTTGGATGCTGTCAGTAACAGCAAAGATGTAACCGCGAACAATACTAGTACCAACCCATCATAGATCCGTTCCAAGCCAATTGTTGCGAGAGCACTACTAGTGTTTATCGGTGTTTTTTTGGAGAGATAATAAGCACGCACAACTTCACCTAACCGCATAGGAAGGAGATTATTTGCCATATACCCTACCACCACTACTGAATATAGCTGTGAAAGTGGAATTCTCCGCAACGGAGCCAGAATATACTGCCACCTTATAGCCCGGAAGCCCACTGACACAAAATACAATCCGATTCCTGGGGCCAAGAAACGGTAGTCAGCTTGAACCAACGCAGTTTTCATTTCGCCAAGGTCTATAGTGAAATAAAATAGACTAATAAATGTCAAGCTTATAAAAAGCCCGAAGACAAACCCGCGAGTTTTAAACAACTTATTCCTTATTTACCAAGCTGGATCACAGAGTATACTGATAGGGAACCATAGCCACAAGAAAGCTCATAGAATAATCACCTATTACGGAAATTTGGGGAAGAACGCGTAAAACGTCGAGTCAAACCATTCTTCTGCCAATTCCCTATGAAACAGATAATTGACTATGTTTCTCCAAGAATCTCGATCTGTGACCACATACCACCCATAGGCTATATCCTGGCCGATTTGATCCATTATCCCTGTATCTTCTCTGGCCTCCCCGGGCCTACGATAAACTTCAGGAAACCAAATTAAATTGCGGTAAGGACCTTCACGACTATAGTTACCTGCCAAATATCTATCGCCCCGCTTGCCATGGGAGTCCGTCATAACCAAGGCCCGGGCGTCAGGAGTCGTTCGTAAAGGATCACAATAGGAAGCATACCCATCATCCCCAACATCCTTGAAGCATCGATACATAATGAATTTATCGTTTCTGGCATACCAATTGAAAGGGTACCAAACGTCATAATCAATGATCGCCTTTTGATTTGGTAGACTCGAATCGATACGATCGCGCAGCTTTTCAGCAATAAATCTCACATCCGAGCTCCCACCTGCGTAAACCAACATTTCCACAGGCTCGTCATCATAATTATAAGTCACTCTATAACCCACGAATCCTGTAGCAATCAATAACAAGATTGATGAACTTAGAATAATCAAACTCATCCCCGTTTTCAGCTGCACCTTCAATATCGAATATATTAGGGTTACTATTCCAACAGCTGCCGCGACGACACCAAGCCACATCGATAAACCTCTAAAAGAGTTGTTATCTAAGTACTGTTCAAACAAAAAGGCTACTAACACAAGAACACCAGGTGTCAGAACCACAACAATTATGGTTGGTACTAGACGACGTCTACTAAAAACTACATTTCTAAAAATATCTGAAATAAAGTACGCGCTCAAGACAATAAACGGCAACGTTATGTTAACAATAAGCCAAGGCATCTTTTCTCCGGCCAACGTGTACATTAAAAATGTAGCTCCAGCCCAAAAACCTAGGAAAAGACCCGCAATATTACCTTTCTTTAAGAAATAAATCAGACCCATAGAACCAAGAATTAAGGGCAGAAATTCGTAAAGGCTTCCTAAAACAAAATAGTAATACCAAGGCTGGTTGCCACGAGCTACATCTTGTTGTACAACCCAATACCCCAGGCTTTGCCAAATACCAGTGAAAGCACCTCCCAGGTGGGCACATAAATGCTCAGTCATTCCACTAAGAGCGTTGGGACAGTCCGTGTAGGGTTTGGCAAAAAGACCAAAAAAGCTCGTGTAAAAAGTAAGCCAAATTCCGTAAAATATGCCGGCGCTGATAAGCCACACCTTCAAGCGCCAAGTCATCCCAATCAATGCACATAATAAGAATGAACTGCCTATAACAAATCCAGCGATCCAATAGTTACGCGGAATCTCCGTCTCAAAAAAAGCTAAGAAAGAATATCCTATCAACAGTAGTGCCATTCCGATCAAAACAGTAGTACGCATTTCGGGAATACCTTTACTAAATATAAATGCGACTATGCCCGAAATTATTATGCCGATCATTATGAACAAGTCCATAAAAAGCGGTAATTTTACCAAATTCATACTCCAAAAGGGAGACTGCCAAAGAGGAAGACCTATAGGGGAACCAGAACCACCAACATCATTGGCCAAAACAATTCCAGAATCAAACATGGTGACAAAAACTGCCGATATAGCTGACCATTGAGGCAAGGTCAATGTAATCATCAATATTAGAAAAGAAGCTGGGGCATTTAAATCCTTTAGTCTTATCTTCCTTTGAATTAACGGGATCAAGTCGGTCAATGAGATCATAGTTAACATCAAAAAGAATATCGACAACAAAATGAACGTCGTTTCTTTCGTGATGAACAAACCCGCTAAAACAGCTGCAGTTAAGTAAAGATACCTATCCTTACGCTCATGTATATATCTCCAAAGC
>CAJXDJ010000171.1 GCA_913052045.1 uncultured Dehalococcoidia bacterium | reverse complement strand
AAGATGAAAGCACATAGTGTTGCATATACGTCGTCTGAAATTATATATGATATGATTATTGAATTAATTAATAAAGATTATGATCATAAAGCTATATCAAAAAAAGGATTTGATTTCGTGGTAGCAAATATCAGTGCTGAAGTTATAGGGCAATTGGGGCAAGAATTGTGGTCAGTTTTAAAGCCTAGCGGCAGATTGGTTGTAAGCGGTTTTCTAGATACTCAAGAACATGATCTGTTGAGCCGTCTTCAATGTGTTGGATTCGTATTACAAGAAAGACGGCAAATTAGTGATTGGGTAAGTTTCATTCTGACTAGAAAATAGTAATGAAGAGATTTTTTATTCCGAAAGATATATTAGGGGGATGTGTAATTGATGTCCCTAAAGAAACTGGTTATCGGATTTCTCGTGTACTTAGGATGTCGCCTGGAGACAGGGTAGTATTTTTTGATGGAAGTGGGAGAGAGAAACTTGTTCAGTTGAAGGAAGTTGGAAAGAATGGTGTGGTTGTGGATGCGATCAAGGAGACCTTGGTTTGGAATGAACCTTTGACTCGAATCATATTGTGCCAAGGTGTCACAAAAGGGAAGAAGTTGGATTGGGTTTTTCAAAAGGCTACAGAGATCGGAGTGAGCGAGCTTATTCCAATGACGTCTAAACGCTCTATTCCTAGCGGCAACCCAGCTGGTGATAAATCTCAAGGTGTAAGATGGGGGAAAATTGTAACTGAAGCCGCGGAACAATCTGGTAGAAGTTCTGTCCCAATCATTCACACAACTGCCAACTTTGAAGAGATTTGTAAAACGGCGTCTACTAAAGGTATTGGGCTAATGGCCTGGGAAAAATCGGATAATGATGATTTCAAGACAGTAGAGCCAAAGCTAGATCTAAAATCAGATATTTATTTGCTAATAGGGCCCGAAGGTGGATTTGATCACCAAGAGGTAGAGTTTGCAAGAGATCTAGGTTTGATCCCCTTTAGTCTGGGAAAGAGGATTCTGAGGTCTGAAACAGCTGGATTAGTAGCAGCTTCAATTATTTTTTACCAGCGTAATGATTTCGGCATTTGATTGTCTATAATTCTGTGCGGGCTGGACGTTGTAAGAGTTCTGTAATGGCTAAGCGGGGTGAAATATCTTCAAATAGTATTCTTGCTGTTGCTGCCGTAATCGGCATGTCGACCCCCAGTTCCCTGGCCAATGTTAATGCCTCAGTGGTGGTATGAACACCCTCCGCTACATTATCCATTCCTGTTAGAATATCAGATAGTTTGATTCCACGGGCGAGTTGCTGTCCTACATATCTGTTGCGGCTCAACGCGCTAGTAGAGGTGGCGATCAGGTCGCCCAATCCCGCCAAACCTGCGAAGGTACGAGCATTTGCGCCTAATGCTACCCCAAGTCTAGTGATTTCTGCTAATCCGCGGGTAATAAAAGCTGCTTTGGTATTTTCACCAAAGCCGAATCCATCGCAAATGCCAGATCCTAAGGCTATTATGTTCTTCAATGCACCTCCCATTTCCACTCCAATTACGTCGGAACTTGTATAGATTCTGAAGGCGTCGGAAGTAAGGATGTGTTGTATTCTTCGGGCTGATCTTGCGCTTTTGCTTGCGACAACTGATACGGATGGTTTTTCAAAAATAACTTCCTTTGCTAGATTTGGCCCAGATAAAACGCATGTGGCCTTTGAGATAGACGGAGGGAGGGTTTCCTCTACAATTTGGCTCATACGTAGGGCGGACGTCTTTTCGAGGCCTTTGGTTGCGCTCAAGATGATATAAGAATCATTAAGGTGTCTTTTTATCCGTAGCACGTTTGTCCTAAAACTTTGGGATGGAACGGCAATGACGAGAATAGTGCCATTCTTTAGGGCTTTGACCTGTGAATCTGTAATTTCTAGAGAATTAGGAAATGGGATTCCTGGCAGGAATCTTGTATTTTCGTTGGCCCGGACTAGATCTGAAGTTTCCTCTTTTGTACGGGTTAATAAAGACACCGGTATACCTTTCTTGGCTATATGGATAGCCAATGTGGTACCCCAAGTGGTTGTGCCAATTACCGCAATTTTTTCCATGGCTTCAAGTCTTTTTATGGACCCCAGGATTTTTGTCCCAACTTGTGCTCGGTCCCTGCTATCAGTCGTCTCAAGTTACCACGATGTTGCCAAAATATCATTAAATCTGCAACACCCACAAATATGAGATATACAGGAGAAGTGTTCGTAACTAGGACCTGAACTACTAGAAAGATGAATATGGCAGTGATTCCGACAAGAGAGCTCAAAGAAACATAGCGATACAGATAGACTAAAATGGCGAATATAGCTGTTCCAAAAGCAAATGCCAACGGGACCATTATTAAAGCGCATGCCGCTCCCGGTGCGATACCTCGCCCGCCCTTGAACCCAGTGAAGATGGGCCAGTTATGCCCAATAACAACGAGTAAGCCCGCTGCCACTTCTAATGAAATTTCGGTCGATGTTGCTTTCGCTAGGAAGACCGCGAGAAGTCCTTTCCCTACGTCCAGAAGAAATACAATTATGGCCAGTTTTGGCCCCGAGGTCCTTAGTACGTTTGTGGTTCCAATACTTCCACTACCCATTTGACGGATATCCGCGCCTGATGATGCTCTAGTAATCATGTATCCCCAGGGTACAGAACCTAGAATGTAACAAAGGGGCAGAACTAAGAGGAATTGTGTGAAAAGTAACGTCGAATCCATCCAAAACCATATACCTATCAAATAGGTAATCAATAACGGTGGAGTCAGAGTTACTAGAAGAATTACACGTGTATTCATGATGACCGCTTGAAGACCAGTCGAAGATGAGTATGTCTAAAATTGAAAGCGGTTCGAATTCGATTTTCTAAGTAACGTCTGTAAGAAAAATGAATGTGAGGGTCGTTGACGTTTATTACAAATGTTGGAGGGTTAACTTCTACTTGACGTATGTCTTTTATAAAGACCTTCTTTTTCCCAGTAGATGCGGGTAAATGGTCAGCCACTGCCTTTTTCGTTACCTGACGTAGTTCGGCGTGACTAATCTTCTGGTTCCTTTCATTGTAGATATCTAAAGCGAGTCTGAGAAGATCTTGAATGCCGGCACCTGTAAATCCAGATGTAAACGATATTGGTATGTATGGCATAAAGTGGAATCTACGGCGTACCACCGCGATAGCCTCTTCCTTTTCTGTTCCAGTTTCCTCATTCACTAAATCCCATTTGTTGACTACGGCAACCAATCCCTTAAAAGCATCCATTGCATATCCAAAAACATGAGCATCCTGTGATGTTGCTAATTCTGAGGCGTCCATAATCATGAAGGCTATGTCACAGCGTTGTATCGCTCGTAACGCTCGGAGGAC
>CAJXDJ010000170.1 GCA_913052045.1 uncultured Dehalococcoidia bacterium | reverse complement strand
ATTGACCAACCCGTAGAAACCTTTCCTTTACATTTGATCGGTCCCAAAATCGAACACAATGAAATATTTCCTGATAGAGTTAACTTCGAAATAGTCAATATAGATGGCCCAAACAAATTATCAGCAAGGGTTTGGGAGCGAGGAAGCGGGGAAACAATGGCCTGTGGCACTGGTGCATGTGCCATAGCTGTGGCGGCAACTCTTTTAAATATCTGCACTAACCCAGTTGACATAACACTTCCTGGGGGAATTTTGACAATCGACTGGAACAAGACTGGAGAGGTATTTATGGATGGACCTGCCCGTGAAGTGTTCAGCGGAGAGTGGATCTGATTTTAAACCCATTTGATCTAGGAGGAACTGTCTGAATCATGAAGTTTTCTCGGCGCATCTCTCAACTAAAGCCATATCCTTTCGTCGAAATCTCTCGAATCATCGCCCAGAAAAAATCCGAGGGCGTAGAGGTGGTAACCTTTGGTATAGGCGATCCAGATATTCCGACTCCAAAGCCAATCGTAGATCAACTCATTAAAGCTTCTAATAACCCATCTAATCATCGATATCCAGAGACCGATGGGCTTCCGGCCGTACGGAAAGCCATTGCTCAGTGGTACAAGAACAGATTCGGCATAGACCATTTAGACCCTGAGGGGGAGGTTTTGCCTCTGATTGGAGCAAAAGAAGGAATAGGGCACGTAGCTTTTTGCTTTATTGATCCCGGTGACATAGCGTTGGTTCCAAACCCTGCTTATCCGGTTTACGAAGTAGGTACCATGTTTGCAGGGGGAGAAAGCTACGCCATGCCACTTCTCGAAAAAAATCAATGGCTGGCAGATATAAGCCATATTCCGTCTGATATAGCCCGAAAGGCCAAGGTCATGTGGGTTAACTACCCAAACAACCCTACATCAGCAGTAGCCGATAAAGAACATTACATGGAGTTGATTGCATTTGCCAAGGAATACGATATAGCGATCCTCCACGATGCGGCCTATAGTGAGGTAGTGTATGACGGATATAAAGCGCTCAGTTTTATGGAACTACCAGGAGCAAAGGAAGTGGGCATAGAGTTTCATTCACTATCAAAATGCTTCAATATGACTGGTTGGAGATTCGGATCAGCAGTCGGGAATTCCGATATGATTAACGCCCTCTTTCAGATAAAGTCCAATCTGGATTCGGGTATACCTCAAGCAATACAAGAAATGGCGATAGAGGCTATGACTGGCGACCAAAGGTATATCGACGATAACAACATTACTTACACTCGACGGCGTGACAAGGTTGTGGCAGCACTTAAGCGCCTCGGTCTCACATGCTCACCACCAAAAGCGGCTCTTTATATATGGGCCCGTGTACCAGATGGATATAGTTCTCGTACATTCACAGCCCAATTACTTGAGGACACCAACATAGTCGTAACCCCTGGTTCAAGCTATGGTAGTTACGGTGAAGGATATATACGGCTCTCACTAACAACACCTGATGAAATGATCGATAAAGGGATAGAACGTCTAGATCAATGGCATATACCGCCTCCACCTGAGAGTTAACAATACCAAAGAATTCATTTCTAACGACCTCAGACACAGAACGTGCTCTTCTCGTAGGAGTTCAAAATAGAGCTGCCCCGGCCCCATGGAACATTAAATATTCATTGTCAGAGCTAGAGCAGCTCACTTTAACGGCTGGTGCCCAAGTATGTGGCCAGATGATTCAACGTCAAAATCACAAAACACCATATTATTTGGGAAAGGGAAAATTGCAGGAGTTGGGTGAGTTAAAGAAAACATTGGGCTGCGATACTGTTATCTTTGACGACGAATTAACTCCAACCCAACAAAGAAACTTGGAAAATGCCATTGGAGAAAAGGTAATAGATCGCACTGCCCTTATACTTGACATATTCTCAAAACACGCTCGCACTAAGGCAGGTCAAATACAGGTAGAACTGGCACAACACGAATATTTGCTCCCTAGACTTGCAGGCCAATGGTCACACCTAGAAAGATTAGGAGGAGGGATTGGGACCAGGGGTCCGGGAGAAACCCAAATAGAAACAGACCGCCGACTAATTCGGGGACGGATAAAGAAACTTAAACGCGAATTAGAAAAGTTGGCTGCACACAGATCTCGATACAATGGGCAGCGCATGCGTTCTGGCAAACCGCTCGTTTCCTTAGTGGGCTATACCAACGCGGGGAAAAGCACCCTTTTTAACAAACTCTCGAATGCTCATGTTATAGTCCAAAACAAACTCTTTGCCACGTTAGATCCAGTTACACGAAGAGTAAATCTTCCGTCGGGTGACATGATGCTACTCACGGATACGGTGGGGTTTATTAACAAGCTGCCTCCCACATTGATTTCTGCTTTCCATGCGACCTTAGAAGATCTTCAGAAAGCAGATCTTCTTCTCCACATAGTCGACTGCGCTAGCTCCCATTGTTTCGAACAGATCCGAATAGTTGATGATACGCTTAAATCTCTCGGCCTCGCTGATAGGCCCAGATTAATCATTTACAACAAGGTAGACCTTCTCAGATCAAATTACGAAAATACCGATTCGATGGATTCGGCGAAAACAGACATATTCATTTCTGCAAAATCGGGTTTCAATACTGAGTCCCTATTGCTGAACATCCAGTCCTCGTTAGTTAAATCATGGGGACGGAGATGAATACCGTAGGCTTAATGGTTGGTTTCTTTTTGGAAGAGGTTCGCACAATAAATCTTATGTCGACTACGGTTCGTATCTTTTTCTAATTTACATAAACATTTTCCTATCCATACTCTAACGATATGTTAAAATCATGTCTCGAAAATTTATTGCCCAGTGACAATCCATTGAACCAATTCGCACGTGTAAAATCGTTTCTTTTTATTTTCCTAGTCATGATTTCGGTTCTCATAATCATGGGTTGCAGTTCTGCACTAAATTTCCGGCCGGATAACAGTGCAGAACTGACTGAAACTATTCCGCCTGAATTCGAAGCGCTTTTCGAGGCCTATAGCCTACTAGAAGATCACTCACTAAGCCAAAAAACCCTTGATAATCCAAATCTTACGGGTGGCGCTATCAGAGGCATGCTACAGGCTTTAGATGATCCATATGCTGCATACATAGATCCAGAGACATTTAGTGTAGAGAGGGACAGATTTAGGGGTGAATTTGAGGGGATAGGAGCCGAGGTTGGTATAGAGAACGGTCATATAATAATAGTAGCCCCTATTCCAGACACACCTGCGGAGAAGGCTGGACTCCGCTCTGGTGACATTATTCTAGAAGTTGATGGTTTAAGCACTGAGGGGATGAGTCTCTTTGAGGTAGTATCAAAAATTCGTGGCCCTAAGGACACCGCAGTCGACCTTCTGATACTACATTCCGAC
>CAJXDJ010000169.1 GCA_913052045.1 uncultured Dehalococcoidia bacterium | reverse complement strand
CCCCTCAGCGCGACCTTTCTTCCCACCAGTAACCCAATGCAATTCAGTTCCATGCATACCAATTGCGTGAAGTTTCCTGTGGCCTCTCGTACTTTCATCGGCAAAACCATGAAACTTAATTCCTGCTCTAGCACAATACGCGGAAAAGGAATGACCGGCGTTACCACCAGTAGCATCTGTAACCACTCTCACACCAAGGTCTTGTAGAACCGAAACTTGAACCATGTTCCCACGATCCTTAAACGAGCCTGTAGGATTAAAATATTCAAGCTTGGCATGGACATTCCGGAGGCCCAATTTTTCTCCCATTCTAGGAAGTGGAATTATTGGTGTGTCTCCCTCACCCATGGAGACAAGATTCTCCTGGTTCTTTATAGGCAACCTCGCTATAAACCTCTTCATCCCCCGTCGTTTTGGGCTCTTCCCTAGAAACATTTCTGAGGGTACGGATTCGTATCTGATTTCTATTAAACCATGGCATTTATCACAGAATAATCTATATGAATCGTTATCATGCTCTGTGCCACATTCTTCACAGAAAAGTTGGAAGCTCAAAATAATCTCCTAACAAATGTTATATAAGTTAATAAATCTTATGAGATGGCTTTAAGTCCAGCATTTGCGCAGTCCTCGTCTTCTTGAGCTGTTCCACCCCCAACTCCACACGCACCAACGACCGACCCATCTCTAATAATAGGAACCGCCCCCTGACTAGGAATCATGTGACCACCTTCAAGATGAGCTATACCCCGGATTATCGGAGCTTCGGCTCTAGCTTGTAAATTCCCACTAGTCTGACCAAACGAGACCGAAGCTAAAGCCTTCCCCTGGGAGCCGTAAACGCTTGCCCATGTAGCCTTATCCATACGTTTGAAAGCTATAAGTCTTCCTCCGGCATCGAGTGCTGCGGCAGATATCTTGATGCCAAGCTCAGCCGCTTTGGCTAAGGCTCCATCTACAATCTTCTCTGCTTCCTGAAGTGTTAATGACATAGGAGGCCCTCCTAAGAATGAATTGTCTTCCTATACGAACATCAGACATTAGCTTTTAAGTAATAAATATGAGCAGCCTGACACATTAGCCGCAGTCTAAAGTCCTATATCTATATAGTCAAGAAAGTTTTCGATTTGAGCCAGAATTTAAGGGTAATCTATATCGTTTGCAATCACTTCGTAAATCATTGTGCCATGATTTTCGAAAACTTTTTGCAGGAAATCTGCTTGTTCCATTTGGTCGAATTTTTTCAACCCCGCTTTATCATAAAATATACGTTCTAGATCCCCAATGACTATATATTTAACCTTATAATTCTGTAATAAAGCTACAGCTCGTGCAACGCTCTTGGTATTGTAAATTGTTGCAACGTCGCTGATTCTCTTTAGCGTCTCCATTTGATAACCAGCTCTTTGCTGGAATTGATGCCAAGGCCAGCCAACGATGGTAGGAAAACCAGTGTAGATTGAGAATCTAGAGCCCCAGCGATATTGTTCCGTATGACCTTCAAGGACAACGAATGAACCCTTGGCATGTGACCGGAGCCACTGGATTGCTTGATAATCCCACTTCAAAGGAAACGTCTCTTCCTTTTCGGTATGGATAGCGTATTCCATAAACTTTTCCCCGTTTAGACTTGTTTGAACCGTATCAAACCGAGCAGCAAGACGGGCCCGAGTTCCAAAAACGGTGTATAAAAGCGAGGCCATAAATAGCATTGCGATGACACACAACCAAACAGACTTGTGTAAAAGATAGCCTCTCAAATAAGGTCGGCAATTGTGAACCAAATAATACAAAAATCCAACTGAAATTATTCCGGTCACGATTAAACCCCATACTGACCCGTCATAAAATAACGACAGGTAATTTGATGCTCCTTCGATGTCATTCCCATCTACCCGTACAGCAATCCAAAAGACATATACTAAAGATAGGAGGACTAAACCCAAGGACAAAATCAGCAAATTAATCTTATTTCGTGGAGTTATCCCCTTCAGACTATACCAACCAAAATTCATGAGATACCAGAGAGCAATAGCAGCTGAAATAGACAAAAATATCCAAATTTCAAGATAGAACTTAAAGAAAGTATTCATGCGGCCTATATCATCGCCTACTCGCACAAACTCAACACTAAGGGCTAACAAAAAGGCAAACCCAATGACGATCAATGTAAATAATCGGTAACGATCAGGTTCATCCTTTCGGGAGAAAAGATTCCAAATCGATACAACCGATAGAGCAATTACTGCCGTTAACAAAGCCCCGGTCCAATAAGAAGCAATCATGAGGTAGACCAAAACAATCACAATCCCCAACCATACGCTTAAATTGGATTTAGAATTACAGTTAAGTCTCTTTTCTCTTACAGGCATCCTCAACAACCTAATAGACAACCACCAAAAACTCAGGATTCCATTTAATAGCGTTCGTCTATTCAAGAATATGAGGAATGGGATAATTATTGTGAGAAACAATCCATGCATCTTTAAGAAATCCAACAATGGCGTCTGCCATATGGATGTCCTCAGTACTGGACCAAAGGTTTCATAGTGAGTATGAAACGGCAAGAACGCTAACACACTGATTGATATCATGGATCCAACTACACCCAAGAACAATATAATCTTTTGTTTCATATCTATTGTCCTGGACATCAGCCAAATACCCATGCCTATCAATAGAGTAGAAAGTACGGTGTACGAAGGAAAATCCCATGTATTGATAGTCCACAACGAACCCAAGGTTAATCCCAAGAACGAACTAACAATAAAAAGCCAACGCCTGGGGGCCTGGTGAACTCCCACCAAAATAACCAAAGCAAGAGCAATTGCTAGTAATGCAAAAGGCATAACGATCACATGTGCATGTAAGTCCCCAAATAAGAAGCTAAAAAAGGGAAACTCGGTGATATGCGGAGAAATATCGGGACAGGTAAGGTCAACTCTAAGGCCTGGATGACAAAATGTTCCTTCTGGAAAGATTGTCCTAGCCTGTAACCAAGGTGTCAGGACTCCTCTTTCCATATCCTCCAATTCAGGTAACATACGGCTACTACGCCAGAAATCAAAAGGTGCAAACGATCTAGCCCTAAGCAAGTAATTCCAGCTACTTTGTACAAGCTGTATGAAACCGTCTAAATTCCCTATCACTCCCACGAAAACAGCTCCAAGAATTCCTGCGGAGACTGGGCCTTTAACGTCTGAATCGATAATACCCTTGTTTTCATTATCGACCCCCACGAGGCCTCGGCTCCTTTGGTTTTTCAGACTAGAAATACCGGCCGTTACGTTGTACACAATCGAGAAGACACAAGTTATCGTCAGAGCAAAAAAGAGGGGCACAGCAAGATTGTATGCTACGGCGGGAAGAATACCGGTGGCTTTTACCAGACTAGCTACTATGAA
>CAJXDJ010000168.1 GCA_913052045.1 uncultured Dehalococcoidia bacterium | reverse complement strand
CAGAGATTTTCCGACCTAGAAGCGGGTAGGAGGCCGTATACTTGGCTATAAGCTAAAATGTTGGCGCACATGGCAGTCATGGATTGGAAGGGAATTTTGCACAAATGATAAGATTTGCCACACAAAAAATAGGTTAGGGAGGAAGAATGGCTGAACATCCGCACTGGCTTAAAGTGTTACAAACTAATGATCAAAAGATGTTCGACATGGTTTGTGATTTACAAGATTTGGTTACTTCCGATAATGCACTTTCTCGGAAAACCAAGATGTTGATGATGATGTTGGGAGACGCTTTCTTAGCTAGACCCAACGGTGTTAGGATTCTTGCAGATCGTGCACGATCTTTTGGTGCTACTGAAGAGGAAATTATTGAGACTATTCAAGTAGGATATTACATGGGGGGACTATCTGTCTTGTTCCCAGGGCTCAATGCTTTTGACGAAGTGCCATTATGAAGTTATAGATACTATTAGCTTTGCTCTATTTGTTTTCGTTGAAACCGTCTAGTCTTGACACCTGGAGGTGTAGGTTGGCAATAGCATTAGGTACTGATGATGGAGTCTGGATTCTTGAAAATGGGAGATGTACTCCTAGCCTGCTAGGAGGTGTCACAGTTAGTCATATAACGATTCGAAACGGTACTATTCTTGCGGCTGTTCCCAGAGACGGTCTTTATCGGGTTACGAAACACAAGGTGGATCTGATTTGGAAAGGAGACGCCCGCGCATGTGCCATTGGTTTTCAGGGCACATATTACTTGGGAATAGAACCGGCAATGGTATATCGAAGCGACGATCAAGGAGAAAACTGGGTTAGGTTAAGTCAAATTGATGAATTGCCTACCCGCAATAATTGGTATTTCCCACCTCCCCCTCATGAACCGCATGTACGTTCCATTGATTTTCTAGATGGAAATGACAGAAACGTCATTGTGGGAATTGAGGTAGGGGGTGTCCTCATGTCCTCTAATTATGGGGAGACCTGGGAGGAACTCAATTGTGGGATTGATATAGATGTTCACACCGTACGGCCAGATCCTGGTAACTCAGATCATCTTATTGCAGTCACGGGAGGGGGGGTATATGTCAGTGAGGACCAAGGGCTATTCTGGACTAAAGTTACTGAAGGTTTGAGTCAAGGATATGCAGTAGGATTGCATATTAAACCAGATTCTACGGGCGAGGTACTATTAGCTACAGGAGAAAAGCCTCCAGGATTAAATGCTCAGCTTTATCATTCCCGTAATGGAGGTAAGAGCTGGGATAGATTGGAACCTCCCGGGCTGCCAAATCACTACAATAGGGTTCCCGTTGTTCTTTTTGCAGAAGGATGCGCTTGGGTTGCTACTGATCAAGGGGAAGTTTTCAAAGCAAATGATGTGCTTGGGCCATGGGAGTCTGTTTGCAAGATTCCATCGGTAATTTATACAGCGTCACATGAAGGGAGCCCCAGCTCGGTCTCTTCTGGATTTCGAGGTTGATCGTTTACTATCCGACTTCCAATACTGGAAGCTTTTGGCTTATATCCAATTGGCTACCGTGGATGTATCTCTAGGTAACCAATAATCAACTCCTCATCCTTCGAACTATTGGATTTGGTGGGTTCTGAGTGGTCCGTACTGGCTTCTTCGTGGTCGTGAAGGATTTCTTCTGATGATTCTTTTTCTTCATTATGATGGTCCGTATCAGTATGAAAAGCGATCTTATACATACCAGTTGCGTCGGATTTAAGAATAAGTTGTGACTCGGTCTTAGAAGCAACCTCGAGGTTTATGTCATTACCATGTATATGGATAGATCCTTGTTGGTCACTCGACAAATGCATCACCAATGGATCGTTATGTTTTACAACTATCTTATTTGGGATCATTGTTCCTGCGTTTATAGATACGTCCAGATTTACTGTCTCGGGCTTAGACGCAGAGCATGCAGAGGCCAACATGACTAACGTGAGAGCAGCTAACACACTCAAGGCTGACATTGAAATTTTGCCCACAACAAGTTCTTCAATTTGTGAAATATATTTTTCCGAAACATTACACATGTATAACCGTTCCATTAGGAGGGGTTATTTAGCTGGTGGTGGGTTTGTATCGCTGGCCTGTTTCTGGTAGTAATATTCCCGCTATACCAAGGCTCCACGCCAGGACGATAAAGATCGAAAACCCAGGTAGTAGACTTCCTGTTAAGTCACTTAGTGTGCCCACTGTAAACGGGGATAATATGCTAGCGGAACCACCGATACTCAGGAGAACTGCCGAGAAGAGTGAAACCATTAGTGGATTATTGGGATGTAGATCCATGGGTACAGTTAAGAGCGCGGGAAGATAAAACCAGGCACAAAATCCCAACATTGAAACGGCGATGTATATAGCTAAATAATTTGAGAGAAAAATGGTGGCAAATCCTGCAAACCCTATAAGTAAGCCCGGAATTATAAAGAATGGCCGTCGTTTAGGTATTTGCTTTGTCAGGACGGTAGCTGCTATTAAGGATAAAAGTCCTATGAACTGTATAAGTGCCATGATCCAACCTGTGTGTGCAAGCGACATATTGTGTACTTCGTGGTAGAAAGTTGGAAGCCAAGCAAAACAAGCTGTAAGTAGAGCAAGGGGCCCTGCATCTCCAATGATGAGAAGTATCGTATTACGGTCTTTTAAAACTTTGAACAGTTGTTTTGAGGTGCGATCTTGTTTAGCAAGTTTCTCATCTTTGCCTAAGATGATCCATACTCCAGTACAAAAGAGAGTTACTGAGCCAAATATTGATAGAGAGATGGCCCATCCGAAGATCTCGGATAACTGGGCTACAATTGCGCTTGATGTAACAGTTCCTAGGATTCCGGCTACCACGAATATCCCATTAACAACCGGAAGTTCATTCGGACGGAACCAACGCATGAATAATGGTCCAACTGTAGTAAACAAAATCATGAACCCGAAAGCATGGCATGCGCGAAGAGCCAAAACAAAAAGAAAACTATCTGGAATTAGAAATGTAAATATGGGAGCGGACCCAATGAGTGCTCCGAGGGTTATTCTCGTTTTTAGCCCGATTACAGTTATAAATAAAGTTGATGGTATTCCAAAAATAGTATGCACAACAAACACAATACTTATTAGGAGACCGGCGGTCGCCTGGTTGATCGCGAGATCTTCAATAATCAATGGTGTAATTGGACCAGTGACTATCCAGCTAAGTCCGAATGAGAAAGTCAACAATACAATTAGGCTAGCCCCTATAAAGCGATAGCTGTTTATTTCTTGGTTATTGTCTTGAATCGTTGTTTTCATTTTTGCAATTACGGAAGCTATTGAGGTTGAATATTGTGGTTGAATATTGTGGTGATATGTTTCACAGTCTGACATATAATTGAGGACTATTGATACATATACCATGGGCATATTGCATCAAACTTTTTGAGTAGGTGTAACGATGATGGTTGGATAAGCATCTTCTTACAAAGATTTAGGATATTCTGTATAATCTGAGCGAGCGAGGATATC
>CAJXDJ010000167.1 GCA_913052045.1 uncultured Dehalococcoidia bacterium | reverse complement strand
GCCCGTTTTTCGTTTAGTAAATAAGAGGAAACGACTAGAGGGACAGAAGCTCGCACTTCAAAGCTTTTCTCTTTGTTGGCCTCTTCCTGCAAGATGCGGAGGATAGACAAAGAAAGGGATTCAATATCTCTGATGGTCCCTTGACCACTGCACCTCGGGCAAATAATAGCGCTTGTCTCTCTTAATGAAGGACGCAGGCGTTGTCGAGACATCTCAAGTAAGCCAAACCGGGAAATACGACCAATCTGAACACGTGCACGGTCGGATTCTAAAGCCTCGCGTACACGAGTCTCAACTTCTCTCTGATTGCGGGTTGAATTCATATCAATAAAATCAATAACTATTAACCCTCCCATATCACGAAGTCTCAACTGCCGTGCTATCTCGTCCGCTGCTTCCAAATTCGTGCTTAGCGCGGTTTCTTCAATATCAGCTCCCCGAGTTGCCCGTGAAGAGTTTATATCGATTGAGACTAGGGCTTCAGTGGGATCAATCACAAGCGATCCGCCAGACGGGAGGTTTACCTCCCGCTCAAAAGCGCTCTCAATCTGGTTTTCAATCTGGAAGCGATTAAAAAGCGGTAAATTGTCGGTATACAGCTTTATGCGGTTTTCGTATTGTGGCATTACTTGCTTTATAAAGTTAATCGCTTCTTCATACGATTCCTTGGTGTCAAACAGAACCTCACCAATGTCCTTACGCAGGTAGTCGCGTATGGCCCGGATAATGCCATTACTTTCTTGGTAAATTAGAAAAGGCGCGCTCTTCTCGAGAGCTGCATCTTGAATGGTCTGCCAGAGTCCCAGCAAGTAATCAAGATCCCACTGAAGCTCTTCCTGATCCTTGCCCACTCCAGCTGTGCGGACGATCAGTCCCATGCCGTCGGGGATAGCTAGATTTCTCAATGCTTCCCGAATTTCGGAACGATCATCACCCTCAATTTGACGGGATATACCACCAGCCTTCGGATTGTTGGGCATCAAAACCAGGTAGCGGCCGGCCAAGCTTATGTAGCTGGTAAGGGCAGCGCCTTTGTTACCACGTTCTTCCTTTTCCACCTGCACAACTATTTCAGTACCTTCGGGAATCAGATCCTTGATGGAGTTTTTCTCATCATTCCCTTTGGTTTTTTTAGCGAAATACTGGCGAGAGATTTCTTTGAGAGGTAAAAAGCCATGGCGCTCTTCTCCGAAATTTACGAACGCTGCCTCAAGGCTGTGTTCTACTCGGGTAACTTTGCCTCTATAGATATTGGCTTTTTTCTGAATACGAGTGTGGTTCTCGATATCAAGATCGTAGAGTCGTTGCCCGTCAACGAGGGCAACGCGAAGTTCTTCTTCTTGGGTTGCATTTATTAACATTCTCTTCATAACTAGTTCACTTTCCGTTATGCCAGATATGCAAACTCAGGAAGGAATAATTCGAAGGAAACAATTAATTGCCAAGCAACAATGCGACGAGATTTGCAAGCTTATCTCATGCCTATTGTTTCCTGGCTGCTCACAACCGCGGCAAGGTTTGTAAATTTAACTAATTACAATAAAGCTATATCACTGTCGGATAAACAGTGTATTACCTTTAGTCTGACCTATTTGAGGTCTTTACAACGTATTGCTTTAATTAACTACTGTTACCTTGTTGAGGGTTGTTATGGCCCTAATAGTACAATTTAATCTCAATAATTGTAGGAGATTAATGCCAAGGTTTTCGAATTATAAATTCCTGATTACTATCTAGCTAAATAAACATGCTTTATTAAGCATGATATTAAAATTTCTGTTTTTGTGTTTCGGCTATCTATCTGTGCATATTTAAATTACATAAGTTGTAGCCGGCTTTTGACGGACGCACATACGCTAGCTCCTTTGGCTAGCCTTACGATGTTGCTGATCTGCCAGTAAAACCGATATCGGCACTTTGAGAGTGTCCCGCTAGGTTAAACCTTGCGTAATCTGGGCACTTACTCCACTCTTCGTAGCCTGCTTGGCTATTCAAGTCTATTGCCACCTTGAACCATGCCCATACTAAATGGGGGCTGCAAGGGTACCGACTATAACAGTTTTTTTCCTGTCACTCAACCTACCAACGCTCATTTCGAGCAAAAAAATCCCATAAAAACAATGGCCTGCGGATATTGAATAGTCAAGTAGGTATTGATTCCCTCGATAATGAAGGTTATGAGATTGCTTGATTCTTAAAATGGGAGAAGGTTAGAATAGCAAGCTACGTGACTTTGCCAGTACACAGACACAAAATAGAGAGTGATTTTTCCGGTTATAGAAAATAATCGGAAAGCTCTAATCTCAAACAGGATTTGACACATAAACATTTAACTATCGGTTGATACAATGTATCGGCTCAAACACTTCTCCTTTTCGGTTGGAAGCTGTTTTCGGGAGAGTCAAAAGTGACCATATATTCTTACTTTAGAACTTCTGACCTAGAATCTAGTATGGAGACCAATCAGCTGCAAGCAATACTTGGACCAGAATTTCTAGCAGTTCAAACTTATTGTTTGAGCAGGAACTGGGTCATCTCGGAAGCCATAAACGATACAAATTGTAGTTGGAATTTGGAGTTTCATAAGCGCAATAAGGGGAAACGTTTAATGGAGCTTCTGGAGAGCGGTGATATTTTAGTTTGCAGTAAATTAGAACGTATAATCAGTTCAAGCCAGGAAATTGTGGAGCTAATTAGCAAATTTAAAGCCAAAAATGTCCAGCTACATATCACAGAACTGGGCGGTGATATCACTAGTAGAACATTTGTTTCAGCTTTCGAGAATGTTGCTCAGCTATTTTCGTCTTTAGAAAAACGTAAATCCGCAGAACGCATAAAAAGTGTTAAGCAACGCCAGCGAAAAAAGGGCCGATATTTGGGTGGTAGTAGGCCATTTGGTTATATGATCCACGAAAATGGTCGCCTCATCGAAAATCCTATGGAGCAACGGGTTCTTAACAGGATTATTGAGCTTAAGAAGCAAGGAAAATCTCTGCGGGTAATTTCTCAGGAGGTTTCTACACCAATTATGCCGATCAGTTTCAAAACCGTACAGAGGCTAATACAACGCCACGCGGGCCAGCTCTAAAACCGGATTTAATCGGCAAACACGGTTATCGTTTTGGGTGTATACAAAGCTGCGCAGTCTTTTTAATCAACAAATCGCAAATACCTCTAACCTTACGACGGAATAGTGTAGATTAAGGAGTATGTTTAAACCATTTTCGCTTTTCGTTGGCCTGCGATACTCGTTAACGCGGAAGAGAAATCGCTTCCTCTCTTTTGTGTCGTTTATATCCATGTTAGGTGTAAGTTTAGGCGTTGTAGTATTGATTGTAGCCTTATCGGTTATTAATGGTTCTATCAATTCACTTCGTAATGAGGCCTTGAAATCAGTTCCCCATGTCACTGTTACCGGTGAGCGTCTCGAATCCAGTTGGGACGAATATACGGTGAATGCGCGGTTATCAGATCGGGTAATCGCCGCCGCACCTTTCTTGGAGGGTGAGGCAGTATTGCGTTTCCAGGGGCAGGATATTTTTATCCAAGTAAGGG
>CAJXDJ010000166.1 GCA_913052045.1 uncultured Dehalococcoidia bacterium | reverse complement strand
TATTGCGTCGCAATACGGGTTTAGAGGTGGTAGAAATATGTTTACCTATACCTCTGGTAAGGGAGGTATAGTCCAATTGACGCGTAGTCTAGCCCTGAGTTTGGGGCCAATGGGCGTGACGTGTAATACGGTGTCCCCTGCATTTATTCCTACAGAAGTGGATGATAGTAAACGAACGTCTCCTGCTCCCAATCCAGGGTTCACTCCCATGGGCAGATTCCCCGATCCATCAGATTTGGGCCCGTTGGTTGTTTTTTTGGCATCGAAGGCATCAGGATATTTGAATGGTGGTAACATTAACGTCGACGGGGCCAGTATGGCGGGAGGATTTGCTCCCAATGGGTATAGTCCTACCTATGCTGAGGAGTTAACTTAGGTCATGCCAATTCTTGAAGAGTTCTTTCTCAACGATAAGGTAGTTTTTATAGCTGGAGATGGGGGGGGCCATACTGTGGATTTAGCGCGAGCGTTTGCGGAGGCCGGAGCAAAGATATTTATCATGTCACCCAGGCAAGATACTGTTGAGAATAGTATGATTGCCGTCTCTGCACTCAAAGGAGAAGCACTTGGATTGATAGGAGATCCATCCGATGCCGACTCCATAGTCAAAGCTAAGGAAGCACTGCTCCCAATATGGGGATGTATCGATGTTCTTGTTAACAACACTCGTTTCGGACTTAACAAGAGATTTATTGAAACCACGGATGAGAACTGGAGTCACCTTATTGACCTTAACCTAGGGTCCGCACGTCTTCTCAGTCGTCTTATTGGAACTGAAATGCTTCGAAATCGGCGAGGAAAAATTATACATATTATTTCTGGTTTATCTGAAAGAGGGCTTTGGAATTCTGCCGCTTTTAGTGCTAGTCAAGGCGCTATCATGCAACTCATGCGGTCTTTGGCTTTAGAATGGGCTAGGTTTAACATACAAGTTAATGCTATCGGAATTGGATGGACGACCAGCGGAAAAGATCTATTAATTAATAAGTATATCCCCTTAAAAAGGGGGATAGATGTCGAAGAGATCTGTTCTTTAGCCGTGTTTCTTGCATCCAATTCCAATACCTTTATAAGCGGCAGTCCCATCTATATTGATGGAGGTCTAATGGCCCACCCTTAGCAAAGTTTGTTGAGGGCGTCTAATGCCGCAATCCTGTAGCATTCGGCTAGTGTTGGGTAATTAAAGACGTTATCAACGAAATAGTCTAAATCCGTCCCCATGGCCAATCCTATCTGACCTATATGGACTAATTCCGAGGCCCCCTCACCGATTATGTGGACGCCCAAGAGCTTGCGGTTTGTTGAATTAAAGAGCAGTTTAAGTTTCCCAGATGAGTCCCCGATAATTTTTCCTCGAGCAGTGTCCGCATACATTCCTATACCAACTTCATAGGGGATAGATCGATTCCTTAACTCCGTTTCTGTTCGGCCAACCATCGAGATTTCTGGGATCGTATAAATGGCGATTGGTAATAGTTCTGCTGGCTTTGAGTTGCCAAGCCCAAACGCATGACGAGCGGCACACCTGCCCTGTTCTTGCGATGTGGCCGCGAGGGCTGGTGGACCTATTACATCGCCGACAGCGTAAATATGACTGACATTGGTCTGGAAGTTTTCGTTGACATGAATTTTCCCGCGGATATCTGACTCTATTCCCAATGAAGTTAATCCGAGTTCTTCTATCATCCCTATTCGACCAATGGCGTATAGTAATGCTTCACTATATACCACGTTGTTCTTATCGGTCAGGGTTTCGATTCTTCCAGATGTTTGGGTTACCTTAGTTGCCATTTCTCCTAGATGAAATACCATTCCCTTTTGTTCTAAGTGTGTTTGAAGAGCCATAGAAATCTCATTATCCAAAAACGGCAGTATATTTTCTCGTATATCGATTACGGTAACTTCTGTGCCCAAAGTCGAGAAAAATGAAGCATATTCCATCCCGATGATTCCTCCACCAACTACCACCAAAGAGTCGGGGATACTCTTTAATTGTAGTATACCGTCCGAATCCAATATGTTAGTCTGGTTTATAGGGACGGTTTTTGATTTGGCAGGCTTGCTCCCGGTTGCAATGACAATTTTGTTGGCGTTGATGGTTTGAATTGAGGACCCAAGGTCTATTTTTAACAGATGGCTTCCCAAGAAAGAAGCTTGACCGAAATGGATATCCACATTATTGCGTCTGTATTGATCTTCGAGTGTTATAACTCTTTCTTTTACGATTTTCTGGGTATGCACATTCAAATCTGAAATTGTTACTTGTTGTTTTAAGCGGTAATTTTCCCCGTAAATGCCTCTCTGAAAATATCCCGTCAGATAAAGTATAGCTTGTCTAAGCGCTTTGCTTGGTATAGTACCAGTATTTACCGAAACTCCTCCAAGCAATGGTTGTTTTTCAATCACTGCTACCTTTTTTCCTAATTTGGCTGCTTGTATAGCAGCGCCACGTCCCCCCGGTCCAGTTCCTATCACAGCTAGATCGTAGTTCAACATCTATTAAGGATGAATCCTTTCTAAGACATTCATTTGGAGATTACTGGTTATAGAATGGTAATACTTTGCTGAGGCAGTGGAGTTGGATTTAGTTAGAAGCGGATCGTCCATAAATTCCAGGCCTGTGATCTCATAGATTGCTAGCCATTGCGGATCACTCCCTGGATTAGTAGGGTGTTGTTTCCTTGTTTTACGGCATAGCCGTGCGCTCTTGGCTGTGGAAATGTCTAATATAGATGGGAAATGTTCCTCCAGGTTCCAACTTACGAAGTCTTTATCGTTAGATTCGGCAAGATCCATTCTGATGGTAACTAGGTAGTCGCTTCTTATAGAACCCCACGAATCAGATGCCTGTTTTACCGATCTCTCTGGAGTGGGCATAGTCTGAAGCATCACCACTTGGTCGTAAATAGATGCGGTATGATTTTTGAAGCCATGTTTAATCTGAGGCCCCCAATTGTCATTTTTTTTCACATTAGCATAGATATCGGTGTATAAGGTGTCTGGGCTTGGAATTTCGTAAAGATGCAGGTACTCTGGATTCCCCTGCAATGATCTGTATCTTACTGCGCTAGAGAACCCAGCATTAAGGAGATCTTGGATATGAGCTGTGTTATTCCATTTGGTTGCCTCGGAAACAACCTCTGAAGTTAGGTCAAGTCTCACGGTGTAAATGTTTGTTATGCTTTGCAAAGGTCTCTCCTTTTGACGCAACGGTGTGGGGAGTATACCAACATAAGACGGCAAATGCCTAACTCAAACGGAGGCAGGAAGTTATTATAAGGAACGACATTCTTCCTAAAAAAGTTTGTTGTTTACACGGAAACCAATAAACTAGGGCTTAGTATAATTGGTTATTTGAAGGTTAGTAAGAAAACAATTATTATCACGAGAGATAACAACTTTCTACTAGTTAAGTCCGTATATCCTGTTCGTAATCCTAAACCAGATTTATAAGTGATCTAAGTTTGGAGCAATTGGTAACGGGTCATTAGATTGGGGTTCTGAAAAAATGTATTTTAATAGTATGGATATTCCGCGCTGATTTTCGCTGCAAAGGAAGGA
>CAJXDJ010000165.1 GCA_913052045.1 uncultured Dehalococcoidia bacterium | reverse complement strand
GCAAAAGTTTAGGTCCAGTATATAAGGAGTAAGTCATGACTGATTTGGTGAGGTGAATGATTGGAACATGTGCGTGTTCAATCTAAATGAGAATGATTCTCATCTGGGTGACCTGCTGTCACTAGGGTTTGGTAGTAGGTCAGATTATACTTAATATTGGGTAGTTCTATTCATCAAAAACCTGAACCAATTCAACAATACATTCGTCCATCAAAATCGCATATGCTACTTTTACATAACCATCAGGACTCATTAGTGGTTCAGAGATAAAAGATACATCAAAATTGTTTCTATTTTCATAGAGATCATCGTATAGCTGGTATAGTGGCCCAGGACGCAGTTTTCCCATACGCTAGAGACAGATTGCATTTTAATGAGCATGAATTAGAAGGGCTAAAACCGCATAAAACTGGAATGATTCTGTTTTGGGGCACAGAAGAACCTGATGTATTCATTGATATTTCCGAATTTATGGACCGCAAGTTGGATTCGCTAGGGTGCCATAAAAGTCAACTTTCTGGCCTGGATGGAGCCTTTGAACGGCTTCGTGCATCGGGTGAACAAGCCGGCAAGCATCTTGGTTTAAAATACGCGGAAGCGTTTCGAAAGGTCGTGTTTAGAACTTTAAAATTCTTGCATTGGTGACTTGTATATACGATCCCGGTAGGGAAATGGCCAAAATGAAAGATTGAAGTCCAATATGATCAAAGCAATATTCTTTGATTTTTATAATACACTTGTCTATTTTTTCCCTACAGTAGAAGATATTCAGCTGTGTGCATGCAAAGAACTAGGGCTTACAGTGACTAAAGAAGGACTGATAAAGGGTTATAATACGGCTGATAGTTTCTTCAATATAGAAAATAGCCGGATGCCCATTTCGGACAGATCGGAACGAGAGAGGAAAGAGTTCTTTGCTGTCTATGAAAAAATGATACTTGAGGGAGCTGGAATAACCGTGAGTTTGACCTTAGCGACTCAAGTATGGGAACTCACTACTCTGATTCCCAGGAGGTTTCGATTATTTGGAGATGTAAAGTCGACCTTAAAGGATCTCAAGAAACTGGGACTTACACTAGGTATAATTACTAACTTGAACCAGGATATGGATGTTCTCTTGAATGAATTGGACCTACAAACAATTATCGATGTAACAGTGACGTCCAGCGAAGTTGGAGTAGAAAAACCGCATCCATCTATATTTCTACGTGCTTTGGACAAAGTAGGGATTACCCCTCAGGAGGCGATTCATGTAGGAGACCAATTGTTCTCAGATGCTCAAGGGGCAAAAGCTGTGGGGATCAAGCCCGTTCTTATAGTTCGCGATCTTCTGGTGAGTCGCGATCTTCTGGTGAGTAGAGAGGATGATGTGAAAACCATTAAAACTATGGGAGAGCTCCTAGACATAACATGACCAGAGGCTATTAGCTTTTTCGATAGTCTGGCAAGGATTGTTTCTATTTAGTTCAGCATAAACGGATCAAAAATTCAGAGATAGTTCCCATAGGTTAATCAATGTGTGTTAAACCAATTTAGATAGAGCTTCTTGGAATTGTCTTATCGAGCCTAGTATTGTCAACAAGGATATTCTCCAATCGGTGTCCATCGACGCTCTGTGCAAAGTTATTTTGTGATGCCCAACGGAGGCCGAATTCCCGAGGATCTTAGATAGAGCTATCCGGGATCCACCCGTTGGGTACTTTAAGGTGAGCACAATCGAGTCATCATAGGTGGATAGAGATTCAATGCCCATATCTAGGGCTATTAGCTTAATCTTTATTGTGTATAAAAGATCTTCTACCTGGGCTGGAATCGGTCCGAATCTGTCCTTGAGTTCGTCCCGCATTTCTATGATTTCCGATTCAGTTCGAAGTGAAGCAAGCCTTTTATATATTCCGAGTCTATCCGGAAGATGTGAGATATATTGTTTAGGTATATGGGGAGAAACGGGAAGGTCGATTCGGATATCACTCGGGAAACTAGGTTCAAAACCTTTTGGGGTTTCTTGGGTGTCTTTTAGTTCTGTTATGGCTTGCTTTAACAGTTTGGTGTACAACTCGAAACCAACTGATGATATTTGACCACTTTGCTCGGAACCCAGAATGTTACCGGCCCCACGTATTTCCAAGTCTCTCAGAGCGATTCGCAATCCTGATCCCAGGTCCGACGCTTCGAGTATTGCCTGAAGTCTTTTACTTGCGTTAGGAGAAATGCTTTGTTTTTTTGATATCAAAAGATAGCAATAAGCCTTAGTATTTCTACGGCCTACTCTACCCCGTATTTGGTACAATTGAGATAGCCCTAATCGATCAGCTTTATTGACAATCAACGTATTTGCATTTGGAATGTCTAATCCAGCTTCAATTATCGTGGTACAAACTAGTATGTCTGTTTCACCGTCGGTGAACTTGAGCATTTCAGAATTCAATTCTGTTTCTACCATACTGCCATGGGCAATGCCTATGCGAGCTTGTGGAACTAGTGATTTCAATTCGGTAGCTGTTTTCCGTATGGAGTCTATACGGTTGTGAAGGAAGAATATCTTGCCATTACGATCTAACTCGGCCAGAATTGCGGCCTTGACCATTTGCTTATTGTATTCCCCGACGTATGTTGTTACGGGCCATCGGTTTTCTGGAGCAGTGTTCATTATACTCATATCCCTTAGGCCGGAAAGAGCTATGTATAAGGTTCTTGGTATGGGAGTTGCGCTAAGGGTCAGGATGTCTACACCCTTTTTTATCCCCTTCAATTTTTCTTTGTGACCTACCCCAAATCTCTGTTCTTCGTCTACGATTACAAGCCCCAAATCCTTAAATCTGACATCGTTTTGTAGAAGTCGATGCGTGCCTATGACAATATCAATCAATCCTGACTCTAGTCGGCTCAGTAATTCCTTCTGTTGTTTAGCGGTACTGAAACGACTAATTACAGCTATTTCTAGTGGGAATGGCCGGAATCTGTTGCTGAAAGTTTCGTAATGTTGCTGAGCCAATACCGTAGTAGGTACTACCATAGCTACCTGCTTATTGTCTGTTGCGGCTTTAAACGCGGCCCTTAGAGCTACCTCTGTTTTTCCGTATCCGACGTCTCCACATACGAGACGATCCATCGGTTTATTTAGTTCCATATCTCGTTTAACTTCGATAATCGTACGGGCTTGATCTGGAGTTTCTTCGAATTGGAATGAACTTTCGAGCTCCTCTTGCCATACAGTGTCTTGACTGAAGCTATGTCCTTGGGCTATTTCTCTCTCGGCGTACAAATCTAGTAACTCTTTGGCCATTTTTTGTGCTGATACCTTAACCTTGGCTTTTGCCCTTGACCAATCTGCTGTGTGGAGACGACTCAGCCTAGGGGGATTATCGCTACTAGACAGATATGCGCTTATGAGGCCCAGATGGTCTGTTGGTAAATAAAGTTTATCGTTTTCCGCATACTCTAGGACTATATACTCCCGCATTTCCCCATTAGTTTCTATATTGGAAGTACCTGTAAATTTGGCTATCCCATGATTTTCATGCACTATGTAATCACCTGTGCGGAGTTCCAGAGGTATGGGAG
>CAJXDJ010000164.1 GCA_913052045.1 uncultured Dehalococcoidia bacterium | reverse complement strand
TCAAATAAGTAGTTACGAGGTAGGGTAAGGCCCATCTCTTAGCGACCCCTTTCATCTCCCCAAAGGAGAATGTGCAGTCTAGGGGTAAACCGATATCCTTCGTTTACACAAACCGGGGCAAGCCAGCTACTAATCTCGTTGGTCTTCGCGGTAGTCTGTCCCTCAGGCATGAGAAATATTCTTCTCATTGGAATCTGTAAGTATTCTGCTAATCCATTAACTTCAGAAATATCATCCTTATTCTGTACTACAAACTTAAAATACGCGTTGGGTAACTTCACGAATTTTCTGAGTGCGATTTCATTAAACCTTACACCGGAATCTACCAAAGAATTTGATATCTTCGGAGACACATTCCAACATTCAGTTATAGGCAAAAGTTCGGAATCAGGGAAAATCGTGCCATTCGTCTCCACTTCCATAGAATAGCCTTTATCATGCAATGAACACATTAGGGGGATAAGAGATGTTTGCTGTATCAAAGGTTCTCCACCCGTGAGAACCAATCTAGACATCCCTAGGTCATCAATAGCATTCTCTATCTCTACAATTGTCATTCGTTTGGTCTCGACATGAATATCGAAGCTCTGCCAATCCCATGTATATCTGGTATCGCACCAAGTACAATTAAGATTACACTGAGCTAACCGGAGGAATGCAGTTGGGCGGCCTATATGTAAACCTTCTCCCTGTAAAGAAGCAAAAATTTCGGGCCCTTTTGTGGTGCTGTTACTTACTATTAGGGTTTTGGTCACTCTAAGTCCTCTAACGCAGGGTCATTCATTCCCGCCTCCCTAAAACCCTTAGCGCGGAACAGACAGCTATCGCACCGCTGACATGGGACCTCACCACCCTTGTAACAACTCCAGGTCAAATTAAGAGGTGCTCGAATTTCAGTCCCTAATTCTACGATTTGTTTTTTACTTAGATGTATCACGGGCGTGACCATTTCAGTCTGAATATCGTACTCATTCGAAAGTTTGCTACCGAGGTTGATCGTATCCTGTATCGAGGAGAAAAATTCCGGTCTGCAGTCTGGATAGCCACTATAATCAATCACATTTGGTGCAAGAAAGACTTTGCTAATGAGGTCCCCGGGATGGTTTCCTAGAATTTCTATATCGTGAAGAATCGTACTTTCTAAATACGCCATGGCGATAGCGATAAAAATGGTATTTCTTAGGGGGACATAGGAATTTGGGATGCCCGCTTTTGTAGAAGGCAAGTCATCCGCCTCTGGTAACTCAAACTCTTTCGGGTCTAGAAGGGCTGAGTACCACGCAATATCCTTCAGAAAGGATAAATCGATGACCTTTTGGCGGACTCCAAGTGCTTTCGCAATCAGACGTGACCTGGCGACCTCTTTGCTATGGGTTTGTCCGTAGGCAAATGTAAGAGCTGTGAGGTGATCTATTTCCTTGGCGGCCATTGCAGTCACAGTGGTAGAATCCAAACCACCAGACAGTAGACTAACTCCGTAGCTTGTCAATTAACACCCCGTTATATGCATAAGTATTCTGGGAATGGACGTATGTTTACTGAGCCGCGGAACGCGCCCTACTGCTTGTTTTGCCATCACGCCAATTTAAGGTTTTCCTAAATCACAAACCTGTTAGAAAATGGCTCTACCGAACTCAGAGTCACCCCTCACTTCATTAGTTTATTGAAGGCATTACCAAGTCTTATTCCAATCTGATTCAAATCGTCCAGACTTGCGTTACTAAACGCTAATCTCACATGGGACTTATCATTACTATTTTCTTTATCTAGATAGTAGTTCGCGCTGGTACTAATGACTAGTCCTTCTTGGGCAGCTGCATCAACAACCTCTTGAGAGGTTACTCCGATACATTCAAACCAGAAAAAGAAACCTCCGCCCGGTTTGGAAAACTTAACATAGGGAGCACAATTTTCGTTTAGAGAGTTAACAAGAGTATCGATCTTTTTTCCGTAGATCCGTTTCATTTTTTCAATATGAGGTTCTAGTTGACCAGACCCGATAAAGTTCGCAAGCATGTGATTCAAAATTGGACTCGTACCCATATCAAACCGCACTCTACCCATTGCTTCTATATAATCTTTCCTACCCTGGACCCAACCTGCTCGCAGCCCAGTTGCGATAACCTTACTAAAGGTACCTAGTTTCAATACTCCCTCCCCGTTGGACAGTACGAACATCGACGGAGGAGGAGGATTATCATAATAGTAAAGCTCAGAATATGTGCAGTCCTCAACAATTAAAACCTTGTGTTTGCTACACAAATCAATAAGCTCACGGCGTCTATTTTCTGGTAATGTAGCACCCGTGGGGTTCTGAAAGTCCGGTGTACAATAGACCATCTTAACTCGTTTGCCAGCGGTTTCGGCTTCATCGATAGCGTGCCGTATTTGCTCAATTATCAGGCCATCATCATCTATATCAACTTCAACCAGATCCGCGAGATGACCTTTTAAACAACGAGTTGTCCCAGAATATGTGGGTGCTTCTATGATTACGACATCGCCGGGATCTAAAAAGGCTTTACATATGTTGTCGAGACATCCCGATCCCCCGTTATGAATGATAATGTTGTCACGGTCTAGCTTTAAGCCTTCAAGGCGGTTTTGACGTTGTGCAACCAAATCTCTAAGGTCTTCGAATCCTTTGACTCCTCCATATTTTAGAGAGTCCCCTGGATTTTCGTTAAGAACATTAGAAAAGGCTTCGCGAATGGCCTCTGCGGGCAAATTAAGAGAATCTGGGATGCCACCTGCAGCTATAATAGGGTTTGGATGGGCTGCAGGGACATTAAATCCGGTTCCTGCGTCGATCGCACTTCCTGCACCCACGGTAACCGCTGATATCGATAAATGATCATTTACGTCTACGCCCATAAGGTTAAATCCTCCACTAAACGCATTGTTTTGAATTTTGAAATATTTCCGGTGCCGGCCGAACAAGTTTGTTCAAGACCTTGAACGAAAATTTAACTGGGTGTAAATTCTACCACATACAGCAAGGAATTTTGTTCGAATGCTCAAGAATCACAATATCCGACAAACATCAGTTAGACTTAGTTATGTGAGATCAAACCAGTGAAACCTTATTTCGCTACTCCCGAACCATTAAAAGGTTCCGACCCAAATTCTTTCGCATTTTCTACAATTACCGACAGGTTACCTCGAATGATCGACCGGATAATTAAGGAAGAAAATTTCTCATCACGAGTCCGGGCCTCCCTTGAAAAACTAAGGGATGACATTCCGACGTCACATATACGGCAGCTTACAGATTTTCAGGCCCCGGACGGAGCTTATTGGAATGCCTACCTTGAAAATTTCTGGGGAAAGAATTGGTTGCAAATACCCTGGTTTTTCGCCGAAACATATTTCTACAGAAGAGTTCTAGAGGCAACCCAATATTTCATAAAAAGTCCCTTTTATCACCAAGATCCTTTTTCTGAAGAAAAACGAAGATCCCTTAAACACTCCTGGAAGGAGATACAATTGACGGCCGAGAAGTTCATTAGTGGCACCTCCAACGATAGCCACGTCTTAAAAGACTTTTCATCTCATATCCACAGAG
>CAJXDJ010000163.1 GCA_913052045.1 uncultured Dehalococcoidia bacterium | reverse complement strand
TATCGTGCTTACGCTTGGCGTCGGGAGTGGCCTCTCTCGTCATGACGCTTGTGACCTTGTTCACCTCCATAAAGGGAATGTCATAGAACTTCCCAATGTCTTTGAGGAGGGACCGGAGTTGAAGCGTATTCCAGTTAGAGATTGGAACGACTGTGTTCTCGCCCCAATCCTTAGCCAACCTCTCTTTAAGTTCCATCGGCTCTGATACATCAAAGTCAATATCCGGGTAATCCGTCGCATCTCGACGAAGGAATCTCTCAAAGAGGAGTCCCCACCGAATAGGATCGACTTGGGTAATGTCCAGGACATAAGCGACCAGCGAACCTGCAGCTGAGCCGCGGCCAGGTCCAGTAAGCTGTACCTCGTTAGCCTTGTCGGCGATTGCCTTCATGGTCAGGAAGTACTTGCAAAACCCTCGATCTTCAATAACACTAAGTTCAGTTTGAAGTCGCGTCGTGTATTCCTCGTTTGTGTGAAGGTCGCGTTCGCGCAGTCCTTCAAGGGCGTAGTTAACCAGTGCTTCGGCGTCGGTGAAGCCGGCGGGGACCACAAAGTCCGGGAGCTTGACTTCAGTATTGGGAACGAAGGACTCAATACGATTAAAGGCAATATTATGCGTTTCTGTAATTGAGTTCATTACCAGCTCATCATCATATTCAAAACCGCCTGATTCTGAGTACTGCTTATAGGACTCCCACATCTCGTTGCCGTTCTTTGGGTACAACTCATAACCGATCTCTTCAACACCTGGGGGCAGTTCAGTATTGTCTTCCGCCCACGCGGGTGTTCCTTTACCTAGCCAGCCCAAGCGCTTGTACAGCTCGCGGTCCTTCCAGGCTTCGCGGTTGGGGTAGTGGCTGTCAGCTGTCGAGATCAGAGTAACACCAAACTCCTTGCAGACCTCAATGATATGCTGGTTAAGTTCGTGCTGTTCTGCGATGTTGTTCCACTGGAGTTCACCGTACCAGCGGTCTCCGAAGACTTCGACAAAGCGACGGGTAGTTTCCCTCATCGCTTCTCTAACGGCTTCGGGGCCGTCGTCGCGGTTCTCCCAATAGTTGCCGGCGTATGGTCCGCCGAGACAAGCCGAAGAGGCGATAACGCCTTCGGAGTACTTAGCGAGCAGCTTGTAGTCGACGCGCGGGTAACGATAGAAGTTTTCCTCCTTGTAAGATTCTGAAATCATTTTGAAGAGATTACTAAGTCCTGTCTGATTCTGTGCCAGCAGCACCAAGTGGCGACGGCGGTTAACGACCGATTTAATTGCCTTCTTGGAGGCTTCCTCGTCTTCGACTGTGGCGCCAGAAGTATCACCTTCCTTTGCCAGGGATTTCGCGAGCTTCTTATCCGCCTTAATTCTGTCATAGTCATCGCGCCATTCATCAATAGAAGGCAAGAAGTATGCTTCTACACCGAAGATAGGCTTAAATTCCTTCCCCTCGGCTTTCATCTTTTGCCAGTGTAAAAACTGGTGTGAGAACCCATTCATGTTCCCGTGGTCTGTGAGAGCGAGTGCTTCGCCCCCGTTCTCGTAGCAAAAATCCATATGCTCATCTGGATATCCGATGGCATCAAAAATAGAGCCCGCTACGCTATGTGCGTGCAGCCCTACGAAAGGAATCTTTTTCTCGTTCACTTGTTTCTCCCTCTATACATAGTGTTAGTGTTCGGACGTTTGGTTTTCTCTCCAAGTTCCGATGATATAAATTTAACATATCCATTCCACGTTGTCAAGTCATAAAAACTTTTCATTTGTTGTGACCATCCTTCGGGTCCGTCACCAAAGACGTCGTCCAAGCCATACCCCAAAGATATCAGACGTTCTTCCGGTGGAAGCTTTTCGGTGGGCATTCCCTCATCGGGCGCTTTCCAGACGGAAGAGTTGGTGGTGATTACATGTTTGGCCCTGCGCCACTCTGCGGGGTCTATTACAAAACTCAAAGGTAAGCCGTCCTTTATGGTCTTTCCGTTGTATGAAAAATAGAAAGGAACATTTTTGCGCAGAGAAGAACGATGTGCCAATACTTCTTTTGGGTCCATCATCCCCATCGGAAATGATATATAATAGCGATCAGGTTGGACCCATCGAGAAAACTTTGTATGAATCCAATACGCCACATTAGCACCATAAATTGCTGACCATGCATAGTTGTCTACCTTGCCTCGGTGTTTAGGATGAATAGGTATATAGTAAATGGGAACCTCTAGGTGCTTTGATTGTCCAAATTTAACGAAGGTACCTCGACGAATGCTGTCTATGTCCGTAGCGGTCTCTCCTAAACGATGACGCAAAAGGGGAGCGACGTCATCGTTGGCAACAATCCAGATAGAGGTACACCCTGCGTGTAAGCACTCATACACCGATGCCTCTAGGGCTGTATAATTCGGACCCACCGGAACCAGGGACGCGTCCCACTCCATGCCGAATTCAGTATCCATGCCGGCCACCGGAATGATCCCAGGCATCGTCAACTTACTCATGGAGAGTTATTCTCTCGTCAAGAGTATCAACCACATTAAAATGAAATTTTCTTTTTCTTACGTGACGATAAGAGTGTTCTATTTTTAGGCTTCGGCCGTTAGACTGCTTAATCCGATGCTCCTTAAACTTACGCTCTAACAGTATGCGTATTACTGTCTCTGAACAATCAAAGCTCTTGATATCCTCTCTATGAATGACACTGCGTGTGATTATATCTTTAAAACCGCCGTCACTGTTTCTATCTATACGATTCGATGGTATAAAACTAGCCGTCTTCACAAAGCTGTCATTAAAATTTAGTACAATATCTCGTCCCAAGCGCGAGCCCTGAACGATGTCAAACATGTCGTGGACAAGATAATCCTGCACCACTTCTTCGGCGCCTAGGTTTCCACAGTTGTCAAGGTCAAACAAGTGGAGAGTCTTAAAATTAATCAAGACTTTGGTGTGGCCTTTAGTTACCACCTTAAGGCGCGCCTCATCAAGGGCTACTGTTTCCACATCAAAGGGAACTGGAAGAAGGGCGCCCATCCCTAAATCAAAAATACATTCACTGTCACTTGATTATGTATTACAAAACTAATGATCTTGAGGTAATTGAAGTTGAATGATACAAACAATCTATCTATAGAATTGAATTCAAGTTTCCCTCGTAAACGAGAGCAATTACTTAACATACTTCATTACATGCAAGACAAACACGGATATATTTCTAAAGTTTCAATGCAAGCGATAGGAAATCATATAAAAATGCCGGTTAGTGAAATATATGGAACTGTTACAAGCTATAGTGAATTCAAAATCAAGAAACCTGCAGATAAACAGTTGAAAATCTGCACTGGTATAAGTTGCATAAATCAAGGAAACCAAAATTTAATCGATGCCATAAAATCCAATCATTCAATACATGTTAATTTATTCGAAAATGGCCCAATCAACAAAATAGATATAGAAGAAATAGATTGCGGTTTTATTTGTGGGGTTGGTCCAATGATACAAATAAATCAAACAATGCATGGGCGAATCGAGATAAACACATTAAAAGAGTTACTTCCTGAATTATTTGAAAATGAACAATAACTATACAAATCAACT
>CAJXDJ010000162.1 GCA_913052045.1 uncultured Dehalococcoidia bacterium | reverse complement strand
CCAAGGCCGCCAGACTAGCAACCAATATCGCAGGCTGAGCATTAATGGTTTTTTCTAATTCACTCTCAGGCCCTTGAAACATGAGTTTACTCAAGGGGAAAGACAATGCCCTATCTGCTTGATCAAAAACTTCCCGGGCCCTGGCTGATTCCATATATAACTCTCGGCCCATTCCTACAAATTGAGCACCCTGGCCGGGGAAAATATATGCAATTCCCTGATACGATTGTTCTAAATCAGTCTGTACCATTTTTTTCGGTTGTAGTATTTATCAAAGTTTCAGTAGTCCTTTTGAAACCTTATTCACTTTGTTCGTTAATTTCTTGCGAGTTCTCTTTAAGTTTCCTTGCTGTATATCTCCCATTGTAAAGCCCGCACTTAGGGCATGCTCTGTGCAAAAGCTTGGCGGCTCCACACTCTGGGCAACTTGCAGGATTTATCTTGTCTAAACGATATGCGGTGAACTTGTTGCCACCCTGAGACCTTGTTACCTTTTTAGTTGGATGGGCTCCCATAATTAATCCATTTCTCCTTTTTTAAGGATATACCTTCCGAGTTGCCGTGATGCGCATTTGTATTTCTTTGAATCTCCTATATTATTTTTTAGGACATTCATAACGAAATAATCTTTTCCTCGATCAACGGCACACGACTAATTCGTTTCTTCGCAGACAGATTCGAGCTTCTTAGCTATCAATTTTAAGACTTACTAAACTGAAAAGGCATTATAGAAACCCACGTTTTCTAGTGTCAAGGCAAATTGCCTGGTTTTGTCACTAGTAAACCAATCTAAAAGCATGGTAATTCAAGATTTTTCACTCCTGTGCAGTTGATTCTTAATAAAATCTACTATTGATTGTGTATCGGTTCCAGGTCCAAAAACAGCCGATACTCCCAATTGTTTTAATGCATTATGATCAGTCGGAGGGATAATCCCTCCAACTACAATCAAGACTTCTCCCATACCTTCCAAATTTAATCTCTCGATTATTGCTGGGACCATTTCAAGGTGCCCTCCCGATAGCAGGCTCAATCCAATTGCATCAACATCTTCTTCTACAGCCACAGACGCTATCGTCTCAACAGTTTGCCTTATTCCTGTATAAATTACTTCCATTCCGGCGTCCCTTAACGCACGAGTGACAATTTTTGCCCCACGATCATGACCATCTAGGCCTAATTTCGCAATAAGGATTCTGATTGGCTTGGCTGTTTCCATAATCTTTGGCTCTTGAGAATAGCTACTCAATAGATTGTACTAGTTCCATTAAAATGCCTCCGGTGGATTCTGGATGTATAAAGGCTACCATTCCAGTTAATCCTTCCCGTGGCGTTATATCGATGACTCTCAATCCTCGCGCTTTGACAACTTCTAAGTCTTGTCCAACACTATTTACATTCAAAGCCAGGTGGTGAAGGCCTTCGCCACGTCGTTGAAGAAATCGGCCTACTGCTGTCTCTGGACCCAACGGTTCTAGCAATTCAATCCGTGTTTGCCCTACCAACAAAAGTGCGGCTTTCACCCCATGCTCTTCCATGACAGTTATAGTGGAACTTTCTATGCCGAATGTATCCCGGAAAAATCCCATAGAAACCTCTATCTCATTTACAGCTACTCCAACATGGTCTATATATTGAACAGTACACTCTCGTCGCATCATTCCCTCCCTATCCTTAGTTCTTTAGCCGCTATAAACACCCCGTTGATCTTTGTATTGTCCGAAAACCTTGCGAAACACATCGCTAATCTCACCCAAAGTGCAAAAATCCTCCACAGCCTCAATTATAACTGGCACTACGTTTTCGTCAGTCCTCGCTGCTTCCTCTAATTTTGCTAGATGTCTCTTAACAATAGGAGAGTTGCGTTGTTTCCGAACACTAACCAATCGATCTATCTGTAGTTGCCTAAAGTTTTTGTCCATGCTACTGCGCTCTATTGTCATATCGTTTTTGCTGACATATTTATTAACTCCTACAACCACTCTACTTCCAGTTTCAACTTCCTTTTGATGTTTAAATGCTGCCTCATGAATCTCACGTGATTGAAATCCCCTCTCCAACGCGGCTACTGCCCCTCCCATATCATCTATTCGGCGGACATATTCAAGGGTTTCTCCCTCAATTATATTCGTAAGATGTTCTACATAGTAAGAACCCCCTAAAGGATCAACAATATCAGCGATGCCGCTTTCATAGGCGATAATTTGCTGAGTTCTAAGCGATAATTGCACTGCCTCTTTTGAAGGCAAGCCAAGTGCTTCGTCCCTCGAATTAACATGAAGAGACTGAGTTCCCCCAAGAAGTCCGGCTAGAGCTTGTATCGTCGTTCGAACTGTATTGTTATCTGGTTGTTGCGCCGTCAGGGTTACCCCTGCTGTCTGAACATGAAAGCGAAGAGCCATCGATTCAGGAGTCGTAGCGCCGAATCTTTCCTTCATAATCCTAGACCAAATCCGACGGGCAGCCCGAAACTTTGCCACTTCCTCGAATAAATTATTATGGGCGACAAAGAAAAAGGAGATTCTACTGCCAAAGTCATCTACATTGAGCCCCGCGTCAATTGCCATTTTCACATAAGCTATAGCATTACAAAAAGTGAAGGCCAATTCCTGGGGGGCTGTCGCCCCTGCTTCTCTCATATGATAGCCGCTTACACTAATAGTATTCCAGCGGGGCATATGTTCAGAACAGAATCTAAATGTATCAAGAACTAATCGCATCGATTCTTTCGGAGGATAATCATATGTCCCTCTAGCGATATATTCTTTTAAAATATCGTTTTGTATAGTCCCGTTGATTTTATCTAAAGACACCCCCTGGTTACGGGCCACAACTATATACAAAGAGAGAAGAATGGACGCTGTCGTGTTAATAGTCATCGAAGTGCTGACTTTATCCAAGGGAATATCCTTGAACAATATTTGCATATCTCCTAAATGACTTATGGGCACTCCAACGTTGCCTACCTCGCCTCGGGCCAACGGATGATCGGAATCATACCCGATCTGAGTAGGAAGATCGAAAGCCACTGACAATCCCGTTTGACCTTGCTCCAACAAGTAATGGAATCTATGGTTAGTTTCTTCAGCAGATCCAAACCCAGAGTATTGTCTCATAGTCCACAACCGACCTCGATACATATTGGCTTTAATGCCGCGAACAAACGGATATTCTCCGGGATATCCGACATTGTTATGATAATCAAATTCGTCTGAATTCAAATCATCGGGTGTAAAAATTGGGTCTTGTTCTATACCGGATTCGGAGACAAAGGTTTTTCTTCGTTCCCCATGCTTTCGGACCAGTGGCCCTAAAGTTTGGTTTTCCCATTCTTTTTTACTGTGGCTATGCATTTCCTTATCCTACAAATGCCATTGTACAATCGTGGCTTTTGCAACTCAAACAAAGACTCGTTGACGGCAGTTGTCCACGATGCCTAAAATTGATTGCAAATGAATGACCGCATAATCTCAGGCAACGAACAGAGCGAAGACAGAGACGTAGATTCGTCATTGCGTCCAAAACATATCCTCGATTTTGTAGGGCAAACCCCAATCAAGGAAAATTTGGATATATCCA
>CAJXDJ010000161.1 GCA_913052045.1 uncultured Dehalococcoidia bacterium | reverse complement strand
AACATGGTTATAATAGGAGCCATAGCCCACCTAGTAAACATGCCCCAAGACTATTTAAACGAATTCGTAACTAAAAGGTTTACTAGAGGCAGAAAAAACGACGAACAAATCATTTCTTCCAACATTGAAGCAATGCTATTGGGCCGGGAAACATCAGCCAAAACCAATATCACCCTGGGAACATTAGCTAAAGCGTCCAAATCCACTGTTAAGCAGATCCTTGTGAAAGGAAACGAAGCGATTGCACTTGGAGCAGTAGCTTCCGGTCTTAACTTCTACGCTGGATATCCTATATCTCCTGCCACCACGATATTAGTATGGATGGAACAAAATTTAGTAGCAAAAGAAAAGTTCGTTTACCAGGTAAGCTCGGAGATCGAAGCGATTACCGCACTGCTTGGGGCTGGATTTGCAGGCCGGAAAGCCATGACAGCCACAGCGGGTCCAGGTCTCAGTCTCATGAGCGAAGGAATTGGACTCGGTTGGATGGCAGAGATACCATGTGTAGTGGTAGACGTACAGAGAGGCGGACCGGCTACAGGGCTACCAACAAAGACAGAGCAATCTGATTTGCTTGCGTGTTTCCATCCAGCACACGGCGATATATCAATACCCGTGATAGCCCCTGGTTCTGTAGAGGAATGTTTTTACGCAACAGTTTCTGCATTTAATTGGGCGGAGCGCTATCAAGGCCCCGTAATATTGATGAATGAGATGTCCATGGCCGAGAGGGCACAAAACATACCCGCCCCCGATTTAGAAAAACTCCAAGTTGAAAATAGATCTGTTTACAATGGAAGTAACGGCTATATGCGATATGCGGGCGATGGTGTGTCCCCGATGCCTATTCCGGGTAATCCAGGCTCTTATATAGCGAATGGAAGTGAACACGACCCTGTTGGCGATACCACACATCTACCAAACCGGCATGTAGAAATGACCCAGCGACGTTTCAATAAATTAAAACTATTAACAAACGGAACATATGAGAGCTTAAATCAAGAGGCCCCTATTGCGCTGATGCCCTGGGGAGGCACTAAAGGTCCGAGCATGGAAGCATACAAGCTTCTGACCAAACAAAACATTTCTTTGGGTTGGGTTTATACCATGTTCTTAAACCCCCTACCAAAAACCCTTCTCACACAACTCAGGGAAAAAGAACTTGTCATAGTCCCTGAGTTAAATTTTATGGGACAATGGTCTAGTATTCTCCGATCTCATGGAATAAATGCAGTATCTATAACTCAGTACACAGGGCTACCATTCAAAGTACCAGATCTTGCGCAACGCATTCTAAATATAGTGCAATCTCCTCAAAAAAGGACGGTTACGATATGCCATTAAAAAATCTTGAGTATGATTTCAAATGGTGTCCCGGATGCGGTGATTTTGGCGTAATAAAAGCATTAGAATTTGCTATGAAATCAAGGATCCAGGAAAAAGAGATCCCTCTTGTAAATAATGTTGTCGTAGCGGGAATCGGATGCTCAGGCAACTTAGTGCATTTGTTAGACGGAGACCAACCCTACGGTTTTCATGGGATCCACGGTAGAACCCTTCCAATCGCACTAGGAATTAAGATGGGCCGCCCAGATCTGAACGTGGTGGTGGTGGCGGGAGACGGGGATTTTCTAAGCATAGGCATGGAACACATAGCACCACAAGCAGCCCGTAATTTAGACATATGTGCAATAATTATGGATAATGCTGTTTATGGGTTGACGAAAGGTCAAAGTTCTCCCACAACATTATTTGGAGCTACCACAAGCTCTACCCCATTCGGAAAATTGGAGGAAAAACTTAACCCTCTGGAAATGTATATGAGTTACGGTGTGTCATTTATAGCAGCTGGTTTTTCAAGCAAGCCCAGAGATCTGGCGAAGTTGATAACATCAGGTATGGATCACCCAGGATTTGCCATAGTCCACATACAATCTCCGTGCACAACCTATAACGATACCTACGAAGAACTGAAAGGCAGTGTAAAAAAGGGCATTCCTGGGCAATTATGGGATTTACCAGATACACACGACCCATCTGATAGAGATGCAGCCTTCACAGCAATAAGGTCTTCGGGCTGGCCCGTCGGAATCATATATCAGGATACAAATCGGCCTACATTTCATCAACAAGTAGATAAAATGAGATCCTCTGTTGATTCAAATACCATAAGTCAGCTTATAGACAAATACATTATCTAGCAGATCCGGTAAATGTTATAGCGTTGAAACCCAACACAACTAATAGGTCACATCGACTTTCCTGTGGATACCATTAATTTGAGACAAAATTTATAAACCTTAGTAGCCTTGCAAGTTGCGTCATCTACGCTTCCTCCTCTTCCTCCAACCCCTCATACTTACTTGGACAAAGAACACTAACCGTTTCAGCTTGAAATATCTCATCGGAGCCATATACCCCTTGGAGAATTATTTCTGTCCGTTGATCGAAAAAAAGATCCGGCACTACCCCAGAATATATTGCTCGTAACGTATAATCCCCTTCAAAAAGCATAAATTCAGCAGTTGTGTCCAGATCCTTTCTAACGAAAGATTGAGCGACCAACTCTCCCTTTACTCTAAAACTACGTCCCTCTTTTTCCCCTGAAAATTCTTCTAGTTCCCCAACCGTAAAATAGTAGCTGGTGTTACCAGGAAATGCTGCAGATACTAAGTAACCAATGCCAAGCAATAAAACGAACCCTATAAGGAAAAATCTTGATTTGCCTACCAACATATTCCTTATAGAGGCCCCAAGATTTTGTGGATAATCCTTATAATAGTCGGCCAAACCATCTCCCGGGATACCTTAGGATTGGAGGACTAATGGTATCCTACGAATCTAGTTGTATCAAGGTAAACCATTAAACATATTATAATCTTTCATCCTAGGGTTCACTGACGATAGTAGATGCGTTGAGGATATCCTTCAGCTCTTTGTGCTTTCTACTGTTAAAAATCGTATAGCCAAATAACAGAATCCACGATATCCCGTAAGCTGATAGCAGATATGCGACATTATCGTCTGGCACACACGTTAATTTTTCAGACCAGAATATATCATCACTATTAAATCTACCCTCTAGAAGAACATCACAACTGCCAGAATAAAACCTGCCCGGTATATCACTGCTTGTTATTACACTTATAGTGATATTGTCAGAAAGCATTTCAAAAACAGTAGGATTTCCATCGGATCCTTCGATTAAACTCCCGACAACATAATCGCCTCTTAGCTTCAAGTCCCGATCGGACCTCTGGTCTGAGGCTATTTCTCCCACAGTAATGTGGCCCCGCCCTTCATTTTCCAAATTAGACCACGTCAGAATGACCACTCCAAAAATTAAAATCAAAAGAGGGGCAAGGCTTAACAATACAATCTTTACCAAAGGGGATTTGGGCAACCTAGGCAAACCATAAATATCACACAAAACCCACAAACCGTAACCAAGGAACAGCGATAAGATAACGATATTGAAACCAAACAGGTATGGGATATCGGTTAACGGCATATTCATCAACATTATCATTTGCTAATGATCCATGCCCAAGTGGACATTTTGCCTGACCATATCCTCAGTTTCTT
>CAJXDJ010000160.1 GCA_913052045.1 uncultured Dehalococcoidia bacterium | reverse complement strand
GAAGAAAACGTGATAAACGTCAGAAAAAACGCAAACAAAATCAAGAGAATAATAAAAAGAAAAGAAAAGATAAATGGTAAAAAACATAATTTGGTATATATTTATATATATACTATGTGTGGGTTGCGATACACAATCAACTCAATTTTGTGAAACGGATTGTTATTTAGATATATCAGCACCTTACTTGGAGATGGATGAAAATAGTCAACCTATTCAAGATGCAGAAGGAAATGATCGTGTAGTTAAGCAGCTTACATCAGTAAAAGACACTCCTAAAATTGAATTAATATCTCCTGAAAATTTAAGGATTGATCCAGCCGCTCATTGGGAAGACCCAATAGGTACAACTCCATACATTATCCATTTAATACCAATGTATGTTCAAGACATTGTTCAAAAGATGAATGAGGGGGAATGGAAAAGACTTTCAACTGCTGAGCTTTTGTCAACTGCATCTTCTGAAGATGATAATACCACTAGGCTGGTTAGAGACGAGCCTAGAATGGACCCCTTAGATACCGATGCTGGCTTTGGCGAGATAATAGATCATAAGATTGTGTGGATTCACAAGAATGTGCTAAGAAAGGAAGGTGTTGATTGGTGCTTCTTTACAGCGGGCACTCAGTTCTTATTAACAGACCCAAAACCTCTTCTAGAGATGTATCCTTGGTTGAGAGATGGAGAGAGGCCTTATGTAATGGGCTGTGTGAATATCGAAGCACACAAGCTTTATCCGGCGGGAACTGTTGAGCTTACCCAAGAGCTTCAAGCGGCAGCTAATGATATATGGAATCAAAGATTTGATAATGTTAAGTTAGCACTTAATAAGCGCTATCATATTCGTAGAGACAGGAATATAGATTTAGACGCTTTGTTCAGGTCTGTTCCTGGTGGCGCGGTTGAGATGGATGATCCTGATACTGATGTAAGGATTATAGAAACCAGGGATGTGACTGGTTCCGCTTATGCTGAACAAGATAGAATCAACATGGACTTTGATGAGTTACAGGGTAACTTTTCTACATCCACAATTCAAGCTTCTAGATCATTAAATGAGACTGTTGGAGGGATGTCATTACTGGCTAATAGTACAGGCAGTATAATAGAGTATGTTCTAAGAACGTTTTCTGAGACGTGGGTAGAGAAAGTTCTTAAGCAGATGCTGAGATTAGAGCAATACTATGAGACAGAAACACCGCTATTATGTGACCTGCAACTATCGCTATCACTGAGACAAACCAATAGACGCCTGGACTAACTAGTTGAAAATTCAGCCTATAGTTTGCGGTCCCAAGAAGGTCCCATCCAAAGCCGAACGGGTCCGACGCTAATGGGACTATTAACTGACCTTGAATCAACAGGAAAAGTAGAAAATGTGCCACGTGGTAAGCTAACGCAATAGGGATTAACGTATAGACAAAAGCCTTTCCTGAATCCAAGGCATTTAACTGGCGTCCTCCAGTCAGGCTCATTAAAGCACCGAACCCCCAATATGCCCCTGCAAATATCAAGGCTGATAAAATTAACCCCACCGTACTGATGAACATAATATTAGGCATATATTTTTCAGCTGAATTTTGAATGTTTATCCAGGGCATAGTGGCTGTGAACCCATCAAAGGTGACGGTAGCCAATAATAACAATACGAATAACATTTCTGATGTCGAGACATTTTTCATGTCCAGTAGCCCAGTTGCAAATGGCCTAAGATTGATTTCTCTTTCGATCCTTTTAACTCTCCCAGACTCATCTTGAGTCTCAGACAAGTCAGTATCAGATGTTCTTCTCGTGACTGCAGTAGACTCATAGCCAATTAACCGAACCTCGGTTGGAGCAAACTTGGCCAAAAGCCCGAAGGCCAAAGAAAATGCCTCGCCGTGCTTAATCCAAGCATCTTTCCCAAATAGAATCATCCCAAGCCATGTGAAGACTGAATACACAAGTATCATTTGACTGATACGCGCTGGTATTATCGAGTCACTGTAAACGTTTTCTACCCAGGCAAAGACAAGAAAGAAAAATAATGCGGGCCAAACCCCAGCCTTCTCCGGGTACTGCATTATGGGTAAAAGTGATTTGCCCGAGTTGAGCCACCTCCACAGGACTTCCAACCAACCGAATGTGATTTTCCACGGATTCAATAAGGCCCATACATCACCAAGGAAAGCTGATGCATAGGCTACTCCAACCCACCAAATCACCCAGATGAATGTAGGAGCTAGATTGTAGATGGGATTCTGATTACCTAAGAAACCAGCTGATACAACTAAAACAAACAGAAGAACACTTGTAAGCTGTATCAGCAAAATCGTCCCTGTACCTGCCACGCTCCTAGCTAGCACCCATTTGAGGATATTCACTTTTGAATAACCCGAATAGATCCTAGGATTCCTCGAGAAGTATCCAACAAGGATAAATGACGCGACCACAGCGAAGCCGGCGGCAACTAGACAAAAAAGCAGAGGTAGGGGAGGTGTAAACGGTTCAACAAAGATATGTAGAGAAATTGATAAATGCAAATAGGCACCTGGTTAGTTGTAGAAATCAATGTTCAAACCACATCGCTGGTTATTCTATAGCTGATGTGTTCGTAGGGGGAACTGATCTCCGCTACCTTGTTTTAATAACTACTTCGCTTCTCCCGACGTGAGCATGTTCAAAAATGACACCTTCGCTCGTACTAGAGCTGGACACCTGCTTACCATCTAAGAAGACCTTTATACAACAATCTAGAGCGTGATCTCCTCCGGAAAGCAAGGATCCTGGGATGAGCACGGTTGTCTTGGACATAGTGCCAGGTGGACCTGCGGCAATAAACTTTAGCTCCTGAGTATTGCTATCAAAAAACATGTCATAAATATTTGACTGGGATGTTAGCTTTACCTTCGCTCCGATTACGTTCCTCTGCGGTTCGCTAATCTCGAATTCGTAGCTTACACTCACCAATGGAGTTAAAACTGCTCTATACAAGAGACGCTCATTGCGCTTGTCTTTATCACTTCTGTTTGTTTTAACAGCAACCACAATAACTCTTCCGGTGGCATCAATTTCCAGTGTTCGGTCTTGGGCAAATGTGCCTCCATACATAGAATGTCCTGTCTTTGTTCGATCCAGGGCCAGCTGATTTAAGAGCCTATTCTGAGCCGATAGCGTCTTTGAGGTATCTTCCAGCAATGGGATACCTAAGTTTGCCGGGTACCAGTGGTCGGCCCCATCTTGGGTACGGTAGATGTCCTCAGGGGTAATCGCATAAAGCACTAACGGATTGAGAGGATCCATCGCCATGTCAATCACAGCACCTTTTGGAATCCCATTCGACGCTTTCTTCCAACTGGTTGCCCCATCGGTAGTCTTGTAGATGCCACTTTCCGTAGCTGCATAGAGGACTTCAGGATTTATCGGGTCCATTTGTATATCGTTTGTGTAGGGGTCGAGTCCTTCGTTCACGGCAATCCAAGATTGGGCACCATTCGTAGTCTTGTACACGCCTATAGCTGTTGTGGTTTCATGAAGCGAAGTCATCGCGTAGGCGGTATCGGGATCTCGAGGGTGAACAACGATGGAGTTAATAGATGTTTCAGTTT
>CAJXDJ010000159.1 GCA_913052045.1 uncultured Dehalococcoidia bacterium | reverse complement strand
TACACGGTGGACATGAGGGGACAACATTAGATACTCTGCTAGGTATGTGGGGAACGTGAGGGACTAGCCTGAAACAGAGAAGCACCTAATTGCCAAGGAGAGGGTCGGGGGTTCGAATCCCCTCTTCCGCTCCATTTGATCAGGCACGAAATAGCCTGATTATGGAGCATCTCCCTTGTTCCTGTATGGGCTTCTACACCACTTTCTACACCAATTGGGGTCTGGACTCGGTGTTTTCATGACCTTTTGCCAATCTGAATAACCTAAATTACTAGTACATTACTCTGTATTACTAGTAATTCTTGGACAATTGATCTTCGGTCCGGGGGGCTGGGGTGGTGCTGTGTGGTGGTTGGGTCTCTGGTGGGTGGTGTCTCTGGTGAGTGGTGTCCGGTGATTAGTGCTGGCGTTAGTGTTGGTTGGTTGTTTTGGTTGTTTTGGTTGTTTTAATAGTTAGGGGTATGGCTTCAGATTTATTGGTTTGGGTATGTCTATAGCCGTGACAAACCTATAAAAACAAAAATGTCGAATCTACAGTTATTAAAAGAGGGGCTACCCCAGAGAGCGGTTAAGTGTCAGAAGTATAACCTCGACACTCAAACCGCCCACAATTTTTTCTAACCTAGGTACTCCTGCCTCAAAACGATTCCGACACAACTTGTCACACTTGGCACAGATGAATAGACAAGATGTGCCTTCAGCTAAAAAGTATTACACCGTAGATTTTGATATCATCACATTATACTGAAACGGGGCAGTTCCCGAAAAACAAAGGGGAGATTCCGTAGGGTGATTTTCACGATAATTGTATTGATCTTAGTAGCCCTGTGTCTTCTAATGCCAATATTTGGTATACCAGTAAGTCCTACAAGAAGGCAGGGTCTCTCAACATTGTTCTTTATAATTGCCTTAGCCCTTGTTGTTATATCTATTGTCTTCAGTGGTCCTTGGTGAGTTGGACAATTAGGGATATCCTTCCCGTATATTGGTAACCAAAAAAACTGGATAAACGTTGGTGTAATTCTTGAAGTCCGCTTTTAATTTTATCCCATGCGTTGCTCTAACTTCGTCGAGGGCAGATACTGAAGTCAACGTGATGAATGCTGCAACCATATAAGGTGCTGCATTTTCGGATTGCTCTCCATGAATTCCACGGTCAATTTCCCATCTTACGACTGCATTGCCGTAACAGCGTTTTGCCAATGGTGTGTGAGTGTTTATGTAATAATCCCAGTCGAAAAATGCACCTTCTTCGTTAGGATATAAAACAGTAAGTCTTATCATAGTAATGGCCTCCGTATATGCATTTTCAATTGAAGGGTATTACTAATATTACTCGGCATTACTAGTAATACGGGGGGCTTAGATTCAAGACTTCTTTTTACCCTTTTGGGGGTATAGGAGAGTCATTATTTTCTCATAGGGTCTCCAAGAATACACATCCCCTTCCTTGTGGGCGGTCATCATGTCTTGCAATGATTCCTCTATGAAGTGCTCTACCTGGGAGGGCGGTAACTTCTTAGTCGGTGCCATGTCCATCAGCTTCTTCAGAGCCATATCCAACAGAGCACCGGCATCATCATAGATACTCACAACAACTCCATGCTCATCAATTTTAGTTATATGGAACTCAGCAAGACGGTTGTCCAGAGCCTCTATTTTGGCGTCTAGTTCTGGCCTCTCGCCTTGGTCTACAAAGTGCTTTTGATTGAGATAGCGTTCCCAGCTTGGTGCGACCGTGGACAAATCGTCGCGGTCGTTGATCTCAATATCGTCCTCAAGGAAGCCAAGCGAACGAGCAAATTTCTGAAGCTTTGTATCAAGATTGATATCTCCTTTCAAGGTGTTCTCGATCTGATCCTTAAGTTCCCGATTAGAGAACGCCAAACCGAATCTTTTACGTAAATCTTCAATGAACTTTTTTTGAGATCGCTTTGTTTTGCTGAATCTGGCTAAGCCATCAAAGTAATCGTCGAGATTTTCCTGATCCCATACTTTGTACCGAAAGATATCGTCAGCTGAAACCACAAGTTTCTCATCCTCATCTAGCTTGCCCGCTGCTCTGGCTTCAGATGCCTTTACTGCCCATTCTTTAGGAGCCTCGGGGTAGGTAGTTCGGTAATACACCAGGTAGTGCATCCGGAGATATTGTGGCAAGTCTCTGAATTTCCTCATTGTCGGAGTTGGTGGTGTCTCAATCATAACCATCTTGCCATCTTTATCACGGAACTCGTGGGACGTTACTGCACCCTCCGCTTCCTTCCTGGTATCCTTGATTCTGTCATAGGTCTTCATAAGTTCTTTGGCTTCTTTAAGACTCATGCCTATCTTCTCCATATGATCAAGGTTCCATAGGCTATAGGGAGCCATTTCCTCGGCTTCATTTACGATGTCATATCTTGTGAATCGGAATGGATCGCGCTTTGCAATCTCACCCTCTTTGTCCGCAGCGAATTGCTCGATGAAGTCCAACTTCCCGTCTTTATAATCCCTGCCTATCTTGATCCCTAACTCCTGAGAAACTATACGGTCATTTGACCAATAACCGTATAACGCATAGGGCTTTTCTCCCATCCTTAGACGGTTCACACATAAGGCTATCTTATCCATATTTTCGGGGGTTGCCCTATAGCCGAGGTCTTTGAACAACTTTTGGTACGTAAAATCAGATACGTACCAAAAATCAGAACCAATGTATTTTTCCATAGTCACCCATGTATCTTAAATTAATAGACCTATGTCATTATATCCGAGCATCCAGTGGAGTTCAACAGTAAACAAATACATCACCGTGTACTACGAACAGGATGTGAGGAGGAAGGATAATGCCACGAACAAAGTCAAACAAAATTTTGGTAAGCGTAGGGGAAGTCGTAGACATCCTGTCCATTGGAAGGAGCACATTGCTGGCACTAACCTATCAAGGGAAACTGCTGAGTCTGAAGGTAGGGCGGTGGCGTCTTTTCTTTTTAGAAGGACTTATCGAGTGGGCCAGGGCCAAGGCGATTGACCGCAGTGCCAGCGAGCAGACGGAAGAATTCCTTGCAGACGTGGAGAGTGCTCTGCAGGAGGATCGTGCTGATCTTAACGGATAGGGACAGAGCGGAACTCTCTTGTGGCCAGAGTAGCTGTCACACAGATTGTTGATGCCGTGGCTAAGCTGAAGGAAGATGATTCCACCCAGCAGATTGGCTATTCTACCCTGGAGAAGGAACTCGGAATACATAGGGGGCAGATCATGAGAGATGCCAGGAAAGCTATATCTAAAGGATGGATCATAGATAACCAGATTAAGAAGTACGGTCTCAGGGATTTGGTACTCGGTGATCCTTGTTCCGAGTGGTGAAGGATTACCTACACCGGAGAGTGTGCGTCACGCTGTCACACATGTCACCGTCAGTGGGGCTGATGACCATAAATGTAGACCGCTTGAAGGGGAAATATGAGTGCCGCTGACCAAGTGGGCGTCAAAGTGGGCGTCAAATCTGATAGCTTTAGTCCTGCTAGAAGGCCAAAAGGGGGAATTCGTGCCTAAGAACTGGAGCCAACGGACGGGATTGAACCGTCGACCTGCGGTTTACGAAACCGCTGCTC
>CAJXDJ010000158.1 GCA_913052045.1 uncultured Dehalococcoidia bacterium | reverse complement strand
CCCGACCGACCTAGGTCAGATTCTACGAGTGGTTGTGGGTACATCCAATGCTTCTATGATGCTTGTGGAGGCTTTTGACCTCCAGGTCAGCTATCAGTTTGATCTTGGTGATGCATTCAGCGCGATAGGCCTGGGAGATAGGGATGTGGGTACCATGACCATTAACTCAAATTTTACCAAAATCGATAAATGGGAATACCAGAAGTTTCCTACTGATCCGGTCAGCTCTCCACTCGGAAAGCGTAACCGCTTCCTTGGTGAGGCTCCTCCGCTTCCAGAGTTAAAAGGCAACGTACGCCTTGGATGGGTAATGGGTAGTCACAGCGCCAATCTCATTGGTCGTTACATCGACGAGGTGGACTTTGACGGGTATAACTGGAAGGGAATTACAACGTTCCAGTATTTCACACCTTTTGATCCCGCCATCCGTGATGTACTCCGAGCTTCCACTGTTGCAGACGCCGGTTATAACTACCGCGGCCTGGAACTGTTCGGTGGCTCTTTTGACGTAACCCTCGGTTGTAGGAACTGTTTCGATCGAATGCCACAGCGAGTTAATGACTTCGCCGGTATGGAATCGATTCTCTATGACGCACGAGGACGACTGATCTACGGAAGGATCACAATGGAGTTCTAATTTAGACTCTGATCGAAAAAAAGCGGCCCCTTCTTACGAAAGGGCCGCTTTTTTTTGCAGCTACATTTCAATAGAACGTAAAATTCTTAGGGAAGGTTTTAATAACCCGAAAACACAATCTGTGAAACACCAAAATATCCGAAAATTATAGATAGAAGCTTCTCCACTAGTTACTAAAAAACTATAAACCAGGTAAATATAGGAACCGTGTCTTCCAGCCGATTTAGGTCTTGGTTAAATATCGTGCAATTTACGGAAAAAGTTTTACCATAGTCAGCCATATCAACGGACGATTTAAGCCGATAGCGCGTGTTGTTCCCGACCACTTCCACGACTTCGAGCAAGTTATCCGGATCGGAATAAAAGCAGTTAAAAACGATGCGTCCAGGCTCATAAACCACGAGATTTTCGCCCAATGAACTGTAGCCTGCATCGATATACAGATCATCATAGACATAATCCGCATAAAAAGGTCTGAGGGGTGGATAACCTTCCATAATTTCAGCATTGTAAAAAGGGCGTGTGTAGTTACGACTCTCCGCACTGACAACAGAAAAATCAATAGCGCTCCCGCCCAATTCTGCTTGCAATTCGAGGGTGTAAAAGCGGTCTGCATTCGCCATCGCATCACTATCGATCTCGGCTGACATGGTTTCATAGGTTACGCTGGAACCGTCACTGGCTAAAGTAAGGGTATCAAGACAACTTTCGGGGGTTACATCGAAAGCCTGAATCGGATCCGCTAGCCGGAACAAAATATTCTCAATCTCCGCATTCAGCAAAAACAGATTCAAGGCATAAGCTGGAGCGAATTCTGGCAGGCTATTCCCATCTTCCCCCTTAAGCACGGCGCAGGGTATTCGGAGGGTAGAAGCTGCAGAATCGTATTGGGTTCTCTTCAGACCGCTCCAGACATTACCTTGGGCATTGGAAACCGGAACCACAAACATCAACAGTAGAAAAATACCGAACCTCTTTTTAAAGTACACTAATACTTATTCCTTTTGGTTTACAAGGCTTACCAAGGGAGCACGTGACTCCCATTCAAATTCATCGGTGCTGTTCAGAATTACTCCTGACTCTTATACGTAGTAATTCAGACAACTCCCCATGGTCACCTCTTAAAAGTTGCAATGACAACATCCTGGAAGCTCAAGCAGCCGAAGCTACCACTCCAGGAGCCATAACTCACACTAGTAGGGCACAGCCCATGGCTATCTAATAAAGCTTCAACAAATCCCTCGTCATAAGCCACGGCGTTTTCCGGCATATCCTTATCGACAATACTGTACGTTCCATTATCAAATTTGAAATCTGCTTGTGCGTGACCACACTCCAGATTTTCGCGAGACCTATCATTCAATAGGAAGAACGTGAGAAGGCATCGGCCATCCGGTTTCAATACCCGCGCAATCTGACTAATATAGTTATCCACCGCGTCTGGTAACAGGTGAGTTAGAACAGACGTCGCGAATACAAACGAGAACGAATCCTGCTCATAGGGAAATACATAAGCATTGGCCCTGACTTTGCCTGATGGGTGATAAGACCTGTTATGAATGTCTGCCAATTGAAAATTGAAGTTTGGAAATCTGGACGAAATATATTTTTGACACCAGTTCACACCTTCTGGCACGACGTCAAAACCCTCATATCGGTTTTCCAAATAATCAGTTAATGGGATAGCCATACGGCCGATTCCCGATCCAACATCAAGCACTGTGTCCGATGGAAGCAGACCTGCCTCCGTCTTGAAGATATCGAGAAACTCCCTTCCGATCCTAACAAAGTCACCCCGCCCGACAAACAACAAACTCCGGCGTGGAGTAAGCTGCTTACGCTTTCCTCTTAAATGATCAAAAAGGTCAAAGGGAGCAAACAACACGGATTTTATCCGGAACTTCCAGGATTTCGGCAGAAGTAATAAAAAACGTTTAAGCATGCCCGTTAAAGACGATTGTAAGTTACATAGATGCAGTAAAGGAACTGAATAGAAAACCGATCAGCCGCCCAGTTCTTCCAATCGCCCTTTCAAATCCTCAAGGATCAATAACGCTTCTGCAAAAGAGACGTGCTTCTGAATCAACTCTGCATAGACTCGATTCATTTCACTTGTTTCTTGTTCTACCCACTCACTTAAATTTTCTACATCGACAGATGCAGTAAATTCCTGAAAAAATTCCTGGGTCGTTCGCGCTCGCGCCTCCGTCCAAAATACAGGTTCACAAACACGTTGCTTGATTCTGGTACCGGTGAGTGCAATCTCTCTGCATTCGATGTCCAATTTTTGGTTGCCATTATGTTCATTGTAGAAGCGATAGATGTCGTTCTCCACGCGGACAATCTGTGCCCTCACTGCAGATCTGGATAGTTCACCAATGACAATAATCTCTTCAATCTCGCTTTCGCCTGCTTCCTGACCCCATACCGGCTGACCAGATAACAAAAAGGCTAATGTGAAAAAAATCCGCTTCATTTCTTCTGCTCTTTAACTCTAGAACCCATGCATTATAAACTGGATAAACAGGAATTAGGACGAAATCTTCAAGGCGCTAAAGCATCCCCGGGGCACTCCCTACTTGTTCTGTTTGGTTCCATCTCGGACTATTACATACTATATTGGATGAACATAGATTCAAATGCAGAATTATGATGTGGTTTAGCAGTGACTTGACGATCAACTGGAATAAGTTTCTATTCACGAAAGCATAATGACAAAACTAAGCGTCGATCGAGCTTTGCGGAAAGCTAAATCCCACGAACGAAATGGTCAAATGGATGAGGCAGTCAAGCTTTATCATTCTGTACTAGCAGAGTTTCCAAGCAACATCAGGGCTAAGCAAGGCCTTGCTAAACTATCCCAACCAAAGCCAGGCACTTTAGTTGGAAAAAATCCATCAGATGAAACCCTTAATCAACTCATAGCCTTATATAATAAGGGTCAAATTAGGACAGTTACTCAAGA
>CAJXDJ010000157.1 GCA_913052045.1 uncultured Dehalococcoidia bacterium | reverse complement strand
GCATTCAGCTGCATGTCGATACTCCTGATACTCCTAACTGGTACCTTAAGCATCACAAGGGATTAGAGTACCTCAACATGGCTATGGCTCAGGTCACTGACAATCCTGCCATGGCTGAGGGATCTTCTATTCATCAGGAGGCTAAACAGCAACTACATAGCTATCTCCGTACCAACATTCAGCCTCTCATGAAAACTGGTAGACCACTGGATTTGAAGGATATTTTGCATCGTGTTAATATCAGGAAACCTAAACTTGTTCAACAGGTAGGCAAGCAGCAGGTTCAGGATATGGTTCAGCAGCTACTCTGAAGGAACTGTTGATTATGGAAGGCTCTGAACTGCGATATTTGCCTTTCGTATTCAGTGTTTGGTGATAATCAGGCTTTTTTAGTTTAAATTAAATGCACAATAGACAGCTATTTGTTCAGTACCATTGGAACCAAATTTCTAAAGCTGTTAAATCTTAATTAGCTCCATTGGTCTAATTAAGATCGGTTGCTATCCAGAACAGTTTAGGTAAAAGATAAACAGAAATTCATGGAGGGGATATGCAGGATTTTAAAATCGATCTTTCGGGTAGAGTTGCTTTAGTTACTGGTGGTGGGCGTGGGATTGGTGCCACAATTTCACTGGCGCTAGCACAAGCTGGGGCTGATGTGGCCATTAACTATAATAACAGCCAGCTGGAAGCCAATAAGATACGAGACAAAATTGAAATGATAGGTCAGCGTTCCTTGGCTATTAAGGCCAATGTTGGAGACACTACTCAGTGTAAGATATTAGTCCAGAAAACGGTGGAAGTATTCAACCGAGTGGATATCTTAGTGGGCAACGCGGGTATTAGTCAGCCACATCAAATTGTTGATACACCAGACGAAGAATGGGAGCGGGTCATGAACGTCAATGCCCGTGCCACTTTTGCGCTTGCACGTGAACTTTTGCCTGGTATGATCCAAAGAAAGTTTGGACGGTTTATCACGATTTCCTCAGGTGTGGCCGTTTATGGGATAGGTGGTTGGTCTGGCGTCACTTACGCAGCATCCAAGGCAGCTTTGATCGCTTTAACAAAGGGAATTGCTCACGAAGGTGCCCCCTACGTAACCGCGAATGCGATATTGCCTGGTCCCACAAACCGAGAGTTGGCCGAGGAGAGAACCAAGCCTATCCAGATTCAGGAAAACGAACCTAGGAACTGGCTTGGAATCCCAATACCAATCAGCCGAAAAGGAATTCCCGAAGATATTGCCCACACTGTTGTTTTTTTTAGCTCGGATGCCTCTGAATACATTACAGGTCAATCGCTTCATGTTAGCGGAGGATTATTTATGCCCTAATCAGGAAGGGATTTCTAAACCTCAGGCCGTTTAGATGGGAAATCGTGGGCAAATATTACCCACATTTCCAATGCCTATTGGAGTTCGCTTTTTGTTCATCATCATTCGGTGTTCTTGATTGGTGTTTCCCAGCAATATGGGACAATTGTCATTAGTCATATATAATATTATGTGCGGGCAAGAAATAGATACATCGCTTCTTGATCAATAACTCTGTTGGCAGGTAACTGATGGCTGATGTATTCATCTCCTATCATAACGGCTGGAATATCTCAACTTGGCTATGGCCTAAGTCACTGATAATCCCGCTATTGCTGACGGGGCTTCCATTCATCAGGAGGCTAAACAGCAGCTGCATCAATATCTCCGTACCAACATTCAGCCTCTCATGAAAACTGGGAAACCTCTGGATTTGAAGGAGATTCTGCATCGTGTTACTATCAGGAAACCTAAGCTGTTTCAGCAGCTGGGAAAGCAGCAAGTTCAGCACATGGTTCAAATGCTCCTGGATCAATAACTCTACAAGCTTAGAGGATCACTGATATGGCCGACGTCTTCATCTCCTATTCTCGGAAAGATATCGACGTTGCTCAGGTGTCATTCCTTGCTCACATTTTGACTTCAAATATTAAGCTTCAACCGCAGGCGGTGGAGTGGTTAACCAAGCTAGATTAAACGTATAATGCTGCTTACTGCTAATTAGATGGATCAGACCATCTGGAGATTGGCAGCCTGCCATGTAGCCGCCAGGCTCTGCGGTGCTAATACCCATGGTGAATGGATGTCCATTCATAGTTTCCACCTGACGATCCGGGCCGTCATGGCTAACCAAGCGGATGTTAGACCAAGTTTGGCCCTCATCCAGAGAAACCGCGGTAAATAGCCCTGTTACAGATCGTTTTTGTCCAGCTACGTCTGTTACTTCCATTGTTGGTGGATTTTTGCGGTCCCTCCCAGTAAAACTGGCAAAGAAAAGGGGCCCCTCCTGTAATCGAAGCAGAACCAGACGTTTACCTTTGCCAATTGGTGGAAATGGACTTGGGGAATAGGACCACGTTTCACCCATATCTTCAGAAATGCTCATCGGCATTCTATCATCTATATTATCACTACGCCCAAAAGCAAGAAGACGGCCGTCATGAAGTTGAACTACCCCGGCGTGTATACCCGCAATCCAAGCCCCCGTTTGCCCTGCAGCAAATTCAGGTTTGGGTTTACCAGCACCAGAATCATTCCAGGTTTGCCCACCATCACGGCTGATGTGAATGGCAGTACCGCCACCACCACCATGAACAGCGTCACATGGCTGAATGAGATAGCCTTCTCGCGTTTGGCTGGTACCACTGATAACCTGATTTCTATCCTGATGTTCAGGCCCAATTATACGCGAAGTTGACCAGGTACATCCACTATCAGTACTGGTACGCATCACCAATGCCAGCGCTCCCCAAGTACCAGCGGCAGCAAGCCCATTGAAATGATACAATTTTCCTTGCCCATCATTATATAGAGCAGCACCGGTCAGATTTCGGTCCGGTGCATTAAAGAACTCAGATGGAGGATCCCATTTATCATGGCTGTGCCGCAACCTGCTGGCCATTATCGTCATCTCTCGACCTCGCTCAGAATAGGTGGAAAACCAGATAGTCAACAGATCCCCGTTAGGACACCAAGTAATGGATGGGCAGTGATTATGCTTGCCAAAGGTTGGTACTTGATCTGAATCAGGAATATGAACAAAGGGTTTAGGTTCAGAAAAATACGGCTGCGTTTCAGTTGGCTTTTGGGACCAATCAAACCGGGTTGGAGAGACCTTTTGCGACCATAATTCGGGTGCAGGGCTGGGTAACGGATCAGATTGGGGGAGTTCACCAATTACCACGCGAAATCCGATAAGCCAAGATTTATCTTCCGGCAAGGTACCAATTCGATTGGAAGACCGCAAATAATAGATAGGTGTAGAATGACTTCCTCCTCTAGTCACTCGAAACAGGCCATCTTCCCTCCCCACGGGGTCAACCTGATCAATTTCTTCGTAAGGACCGTACCAATCATAACACCATTCCTCTACGTTACCATGCATATCATACAACCCCCACGAATTAGCCGGTTTTTGACCAACGGTCAAAGGGACTACCTCTTCTTCAGGTCCTCGACCTCGGTCGACAGACGGATACCAACTATCATTGGCGTTTTTATAAAACTCCTCTGGTAAAGAATCTCCAGTATGATAATAAGTAGTAGTTCCAGCACGACAAGCGTATTCCCACTCAG
>CAJXDJ010000156.1 GCA_913052045.1 uncultured Dehalococcoidia bacterium | reverse complement strand
TGGTGGATAAAGGGACCAAAATAATACCAGATATTCTAGCTAATGCGGGCGGGGTTGTAGTTTCCTACTTTGAATGGGTGCAAGATACGCAACATCTCTTCTGGGATAAGGAAGAGGTGGACCGTCGTCTAGAAGATATTCTTGTCAGGAGTTTTTATCAGGTTATGGATATGTCTAAAAGGCATAATTGTGACATGAGACTGGCAGCCTTAATGACTGCTATTGAACGTGTTGCTGAAGCAACAAAGTTAAGAGGTATCTATCCGTAAATGTAGGGCCTTACCAGACTTTGAATTTCCATCGAAACTTCTCTGATTGACTGAGATCCGTCTACAATAGCCCACTGGCGCGGGCTTTTCCTTGCTAACTCAAGGTATCCTTTTCTTACACGATCCAAAAATGGCGCTCCACTTGCTTCTATGGCATCCCTATTGCCGATACCTCTTCTAGAGTCCAATGTATGAACAGGTACATCCAGCAGAATATTAATGGTGGGATATAGACCCTGGCATGCTTCATCGCATAGGTCAATCAATTTTTCTAAGGGAAGACCGCGCCCGTATCCTTGATATGCCAGTGTAGACCCCACGAATCGGTCGCATATGACATGGGAACCGTTAACCAATGCAGGTCTTATAATTTGTTCGACATGCTCTGCCCTGTCAGCGTTAAAAAGCAATGATTCAGCAAAAGCTGTGGTACCTCTATTGGATTTTATGAACTGAGCTATGGAAAGGCCTAAAGGTGTACCACCGGGTTCTTGCGTCAAAATGGAATTCAGTCCGTTACTGCTGAAAAACTCGTAAAGCAATGCAGCTTGAGTAGTCTTTCCCGATCCATCGATGCCTTCAAGGGCAATAAAAGATGTCATCATGAATATTATCGCTGTAGAAGTCTAATGTGGCGATTTGGCTCTACTCCGCTGCTCAACGATCCCAGGTTATATTTTTGAGCTAGTAGATGTTGTAGTCTTCTAATGTAGGCTGGTTGGGAAGAGAGGTCCAGATATTCGGCGGTTCCTTCTAAGAGTTTGCGGGACGCTGCGTGAGCCTCTGTTAACGCATTATCTAATTCGTTTTGGTGAGAATCCGTACTTCTATCAACTTTAACCATACTTCTAAGGAACTGATACACCTGGCTGTTAGAGTTCTTTCTTATAACATGCACTGGAATCCTAAAGCTTTCAGCTGTCTTAACGACTTTGGATCCTCGTTTATAATGGGTTTTACTAGTGAGCATTAGATCAGCTGTTCGCAGATCATTGGTAATATCGACACTGATACCTGTCGATATTGACCCCTGTTCCAATTTGTCTCGTCCAATACCGAAAAGAAATATCTTTCGAGTTGAGGCTTCTTTTTCTGGATCAGAAAGAGCTTTACTATCCTCAACCTCTGTGGATTTCTGTGACGCTAAGAAGTTGAAGGTATTCTCATTGCTTGCATGATCGGCAGATGTGGCCCATGCATTTGATGCCTGTTTATGGGATTTACTTACCTTGCCGCCATCACCTAAAGTTCTTACCTCGGGCACTAAAGGCAGTCCTCTTAACCAAGAATCTACGACTCTGGCAACGTCCTTGTGAACAGCTACAGAATACCTGTCCTGTATTTCTACGACTACGTCGAATGTAGGGAGGGCTTTTCGTTCTAGAACCGTTTTCTGTGTCCCTCTGAACCTTGCTTCATCATCGCCAAGGGTTACGGTCTGTATGCCACCCACTAGGTCAGATAGGGTAGGATTCATTATGAGATTGTCCAAGGAGTTACCATGAGCAGTAGCTATTAGTTGCACCCCCCTCTCCGCTATGGTACGGGCAGCAATTGCTTCCTGTTCTGTTCCCATTTCGTCAATGATTATTACTTGTGGCATATGGTTTTCCACGGCTTCAATCATCACATCGTGTTGGCGACTAGGTGTAGCGACTTGCATTCGACGTGCGTGTCCTATTGCTGGATGAGGAATGTCTCCGTCACCTGCGATTTCATTGGATGTGTCCACTACAATAACTCTCTTTTTAGCAAAGTCTGCCAATATACGGCTTACCTCCCGAAGCATAGTGGTTTTACCCACGCCTGGGCGGCCCAGAAGAAGTATGTTTCTATTGGAAATTACTATGTCTTCAATTATATCTATTGTCCCAAATATGGCTCTACCTACCCTGCATGTTAGTCCTAGGACCCGACCCTTACGATTTCTAATTGCTGAAATTCTGTGTAGCGTGCGTTCTATACCTGCCCGGTTATCGTCGCCGAATTTTCCTACTCTTTCAATAACGTAATTAAGATCTTCTTCGGTGATTTCCTGTTCACTTAAAATCATGTCGAATGCTGGGAATCTAGCTTCGGGTGGCCGACCCACGTCTAATATAACTTCTAAGAGATCATCCAAGGATTTGGTGCGCTCCATGAGGGGGTTCAGGGTATCGATCGGTAGGCACTTGAGTAATAGTTCTAGATCGTTATCTATCATTTTGATGGCTTCAAATCCTCTAGGTATTAGACCAAAAGTAGAGGTTTGGGTGGATAGTAGACGCTTTTACAATTGTTGGTAGGTACATAAGGTGAGTCCTTCTATTTTATCAAAGAAATAAAGAATTTATGGAATCTGACATCGTTGGTTAGCTCTGGATGAAATGCGGTTGCGAGCATATTGTCCTGCTTTACTGCCACCGGGGTTCCATCGTTAAGTTTGCCAATGACCTCTACGTTCTCTCCGATATAGGTAAAAGAAGGCGCACGTATAAAGATTGCGTGTATTGGATTGCCTTTGATGACAGATACAGGTATATCGGCTTCGAAACTATTTAGCTGTCGCCCGTAGGCATTTCGTTTTACAGTGACATTCATAAGATTAAGGGGTTCTGGGCGGTCGTCTGTCAGGGTTTGCGCCATCATTATCATGCCGGCGCATGTGCCCCATATTGGGTTTCCCGACTGGGCGTATCGTTTTATCGGATCGGTCAATTTATAAATATCGAAGAGTTTACGAAGGGTAGTGCTTTCCCCGCCGGGAATTATCAGCCCGTCGACGCCTTCCAGGTCTTTTGGGAGGCGAACCTCTTGTGTCTGTACGTTTAGTGTTTTGAGAGTCGCAAGGTGTTCGGAAAAGTCACCCTGAACAGCCATAACGCCTATGATCACTTGTTTGAAATCCTGCCGATCTATATACAGAAGTGATTACCATCCACGAGTTGCTAGCAACTCTTTTTCGGGCAGCTCTCTTGTAGAAATGCCGGACATAGCCGGCCCTAGGCCTTTGGAAACATCTGCCACTATCTTGGGATCTTTATAGTGAGTGACTGCTTGAACAATGGCTTTTGCCATAGCTGATGGATTCTGGGATTTGAAAATACCAGAACCTACAAAAACCCCATCAGACCCTAGATGCATCATTAATGCTGCATCTGCAGGAGTTGCAATACCACCAGCAGCAAAATTCACAACAGGTAGTCTTCCAAGTTTTGCAGTTTGTTCAACAATATCATAAGATACTTTGAACTCTCTTGCCATTCTAACTAAATCTTGATTGTCACCAGAATCATAAATTGATTTTATTGTTCTTAATTCATCATTTACTTTTTTGATATGTTTGATGGCTTCTGCAACATTT
>CAJXDJ010000155.1 GCA_913052045.1 uncultured Dehalococcoidia bacterium | reverse complement strand
CTAGGACAACCAGGCGGCGAGCGATAAACATCGGATCTTCTCCTGCCTCCAACATCCTTGCCAACCAGTACAATGCCGCATCTGGATCACAACCACGAACCGATTTTATAAAGGCGCTTATGAAATTATAATGATCATCGCCATCTTTCCTAAATGAAACAATATTGCGCTGTAAAGCATCTTCTATGATAGCGAGATTAACTAGCCTCACTTTATCACCTGACGGTCGACTAGCCTTGACCGCAACATCTAATGTGTTAAGTGCTAGCCTAGCATCACCATTAACAATATCTGCTAAAAATTTAGCTGCCTTATCTTCAATAAACGCGGAGTATGACCCCAAACCCCGATGACAATCAGAAATAGCTCGATTTATCAGCGTCTCAATGTGATTTGAGCCCAATCTTTCCAAGGTGAATACTCTGCTTCTAGAAAGTAGCGGAGGGATAATCTCAAAGCCGGGATTTTCAGTAGTGGCTCCTATCAGAATGAATACGCCGTCTTCGACATGGGGTAATATGACATCCTGTTGGGATTTGTTAAATCTATGTATTTCATCAATAAACAAAATAGTCTGCTGGCCAGTAGCTCTCACTAGATTTTGGGCTTCCGTTACTATTTTACGTATCTCTGCTACACCTGATGACGCCCCACTAACTCCAATAAAGTAAGATTTAGATTTACCTCCAACAAGTCTCGCCAGAGTGGTCTTTCCCGTACCCGGTGGGCCCCACAGAACAAAAGAAGGGATATCGTCATCTTCAACGAACTTCCTGAAAACACACCCTTTCCCTAACAGGTGATCCTGTCCTAACATTTCGTCAAGGGTTTGGGGGCGCATCCGAGTCGCAAGTGGTTGATACGTTGTCTGTTTGCCTCCATAAGCATTCTCAAACATGTATTGGTGGCTCAAAGCTTATCGCACCTCCATGACATTCTTACACCATTGTATTCTATACGACTTTCGGTGTTGCTCCTTTACGAAAGGCGTGTTAGGTTTGACTTCCTCAAAATCATGGAAGACCAGATTAACAGAAAATCTCATTCTTTTGTTCCATGGCAATTAAGAGATGTACTTTTTGCCATATCATCCTGGTTCATTGGAACACTAACGATAGGCATTGTCGTCGTTTGGTTAACCGACCCTACTCAACCTCTGGCGATAATCATAACTTTGATTACAAATAGTTTCATTCTAATCTTCTTGTCCATTGGTTTGGGGCCACTGCTCTACAGATCGACGATCCGAACTTTGGGTTTGGTGCGACCAGCGAAACTCCTGCCATCACTATTACTATGGCCTATAGCCGCCTTATTGGCTAATTCATGCTTTTTGGCACTCTACATATCACTACTATCAGTTCTGAATATAGCGCCTCCTGATCCTGTGCCATTCAATACCAATTTGCCAATCATGTCGCTCATAATCATAGGATTATTTGTGATCGTCATAGGGCCTCTCGCTGAAGAACTATTCTTTAGGGGATTTATTTTTCCCGCCATCACAAAGAAATTTGGTTTATTTTTGGGCGCCGCGGGGACTTCCCTTGTATTCGCCCTTGCCCACATTGATCCAGTTCTATATCTGCCAACCTTTGTCGCTGGTCTCATCCTTACATTCCTCTACACTAAAACGCATTCACTAGCAAGTAGTTTTATAGCTCATGGAACTCAAAATTGCATAGCTTTTTTGGGGGCAATCACCGCCTCGGATTTGGGGCCAACGGCGGCGTTATGGAACCATATGCTATACTAATAAACAGCTTCTGAGCACACACGGAGTTAACAAATTAACCGGATTCGACATAAATTCGCCCAAACACGTATGGAACGGCGAACAGCACTATTTGTTTATCTAACGGCGGGCTATCCTGATCTGGTAACTACTCGAGAACTAATACCTGCGCTGGTAGCGGCAGGAGCTGATGCAGTTGAGATAGGCATACCTTTTAGCGACCCAATGGCAGATGGTGCTACAATCCAGGAATCGACCTTCCACGCCCTTAAACAAAATGTTAACGTGCAAGATTGTCTCGACATAGTGAGGGACTTGCGCGACAAAATTCCAAACACTCCATTAATCTTAATGGGTTATTATAACCCCCTGTTTAACTACGGCCTTGAGGAATTTTGTCGCGAGGCATCATCTAGCGGCGTAGACGGCCTGATTGTTCCAGATTTGCCAGCCGACGAATCACAGCCATTGCTAAACCACTGTCAAATAACCGGAATAGATCTAGTGCCTTTATTAGCCCCCAACAGTAGTGATAAGAGGATAGAGTTCGTTTGTTCTAAGGCTATGGGTTTTATCTACTGCGTAACCGTAACAGGGATTACCGGAACACGTGATTTTCTCCCAGACAACCTAGGTGTTTTTATCAAACGAGTCCGTGCCCATACTGACCTTCCGTTGGGACTAGGGTTTGGGATATCGACCAGGGAACATATGAAAAAGATCGGACAAATTGCAGATGCATGCATTGTAGGAAGTGCGCTGGTGAAAATATTACAAAGCTATTCGAAAACCGAAAGAAAACAAAAAGCAATGGATTTTGTAAAAGAACTACGTGGATCATCAAATGACTCAGGCGAGGAGGAATCTTAGTGACCAAATGCTTGGCAATAAGAGGGGCTACAACAGCCGAAGGGAACACGAAAGACGCGATCATAAATGCGACTACTGAATTATTGCTAGAGATAGTGCGAGTCAATGACCTTGTAATCGAGGACATAGCGGCCGCTTGGTTTTCAACTACAACCGACCTAAATGCCGAATTTCCAGCCCTTGCCATAAGAAAACTAGGCTGGATGAACGTGGGAATGCTTTGTGCTCATGAAATGTCGGTTCCAAACTCCTTGCCCCAATGTATTAGGGTTCTTATACTCATTAACACTAATAATACCCCAGAAGACTTGGCATACGTATACCTCAAGGGGGCGATCGGTCTTAGAACTCAAGGGCTGGACCTTTAGACATTTTGTCGAATATTATCGTACGATAATAGGGACTTTCCTAATAGAAATAGATAGAATGGATTTTTATTGGAAGTGAAATACTAGTGATTGTAGTCATGAAATATAACAGTGGCAGCGAAGAGATTGAAAAAGTTCAATCCCACATAGTAGGCCATGGTCTTCAATACCACGTGTCACAGGGCGAGGAGAGAACCGTTATAGGAATAGTCGGACAAATCTTCCCCGAATTAAAAGAGGAAATCGAGCGGCTTCCTGGCGTCTTCGAGGTTGTACGTATTTCAAAATCCTTCAAGCTAGCCACTCGGGAATTTAAACCTCAAGACACTACAATAACAATCGGTGACACAGTCATAGGTGGAAATAACAATCCTGTGATAATAGCTGGTCCATGCGCGATCGAATCCGAGAAGCAACTCATGGATACTGCAGCCATCGTTAAAGAGTCGGGTAGCCACATACTCCGAGGAGGAGCTTTCAAACCAAGAACGTCACCCTACAGTTTTCGAGGTATGGGGGTTCAAGGATTAAAACTTCTAGCCAAGGCTGGTCAGACTTATGACATCCCTACGGTAACTGAAGTCATGGCAGTAGAAGACATCGGCATGGTGGCTTCCTATGCAGACATACTCCAAATTGGTACGAGAAGCGCCCAGAACTTCAACCT
>CAJXDJ010000154.1 GCA_913052045.1 uncultured Dehalococcoidia bacterium | reverse complement strand
TCAGTTTTTCATTTTTTAACAGCGTACGCATGTCATCTTGTTTCTTTTCATCACGAGAAAATATACGGATTTCAGAAAAATGATCTGTTTCCAAAAAACGGTTTAGCACAGCGTTACCAAATGAACCAGTACCTCCTGTAATAAGAAGTGTTTTATTTTTTATTTTCATTTTACAATTGTTTTAAAAAGTTATAAAGTGTTTTACTTTGTATGTTTTTATTAAAAAATGATTCAGCCACATTTTTACCTTGTTGGCCTACCTTATTTGCTTGAACGGAATCTTTTAATGCAGTATTCATGGCATCAGTAAAGGAACCTACCGAACCAGGTTTTGCGAAGTAAACCGATTTATTATCCACAAGGTAATCTGGAATCTCACCGACAGTAGTCGCACAAACAGGAACCCCTGTCGCCAAATATTCTCCTAACTTTGTTGGAAAACCTCCTTGTGCTTGTTTAGAGTCAGGTCTTGGAAGGACTAATAATTTTGCATTGCAAATAACTGATGGTATCGTATCTCTTGGAACTTCTCCAACCCATTTAATTCTATCTTCTAATTTTAATTCTTTGATCCGTTCTAGATGTAAAGGTGTGTCATAATTCCATCCTCCAACTAAGTAAACATTTAATTTTGGATAGTCTTTAGATATTTCGAAAAGGGATCGGAAAATGATATCGACCGTTTCATCAACCAATTCTTTAGTGAAAGTAAGGACAGATGCAAGAACAATTAAATCACCAGCCCGCACGGCAAATCCCTTTTCTCTCATTAACTCGGTTAAAGGCTTGGCAAACCTTCTACTGAAGCACCCGGGAAACTTTTCTTTTCATATTTGATTCTGTACCAATTCAATCAATTTCAACCTCCCTACAGATATTAAACAGTCAACAATTATAAATTGTGGCCCAAAAGTATTACGGACGATCGAGACTTTGACACGATGATACGTCTGCTAAGACAAACTCAAAATATTATGTGACTTTTTTAATATGCGTTCCTAATAGACTCGGAACTATATAAACTGTTATATAATTAATGCAAATATCTACTAATTAGATCTATTTCCATGAACACTCTAGAGTTTCAATGCATAAAAAGTCCTGTTTTTGGATCAAGAGGGGTAGTCGCTACTAACCATGCCCTAGCATCAACGGCGGGTTTAGAAATGCTGGCCATGGGAGGTAACGCTGTAGATGCAGCGATCGCGGCTGCATTCGCCCTAACGGTAGTCGAGCCAATGAGTTCAGGCATCTTCGGTGCAGGCTACTTCCTCTTTTTCCAATCGTCAACAGGGAAAACATTTTACATAGATCATTACGCTAAAGCGCCTTACGGCGCAACCCCGAATCTATTTAATAGTATGACACCGGCCCACCCCTTGACGGAGAACCGTTTAGGATACAAATCGGTAGGTATACCAGGTAATCTTTTGGCATGGTGTCTTGCATTAAAAGAATGGGGAACACTCGATTTGAAAACGACCATGTCCACGGCCATTAATTTAGCAGACTCTGGTTTTCCAATTAATCCTCATTTACTTTCATACCTTCGAAGGGATTTCGACGAGTTGATTCTGTTTGATGAGACTGCGAATATTTTCGTCCCTAACGGTGAGTTACCGAAAATAGGTTCTAAATTAATACAGCACGATTTAGCTAACACCCTAGCCCTAATATCTGATAAAGGGCCTGATAGTCTATACCGTGGCCCAATCGGTGAAGCAGTAACACGAGATATGGGACAACGTGACGGTTTAATCGTACAAAGGGATCTGCAAGATTATAGAACACAGTGGAAACAGCCGATAGAGGGCAGCTACCGAGGACATAAAATTGCGTCATTAGGCCCTTCCAGTTCTGGCGGGATAATGACCATCGAAGCTCTTAATATCCTAGAAGGCTTCGATATCGCAGGAATAGGTTACGGAACCCCTGAGTATTTCCATTTAATATTAGAGACATTGAAATTATGTTGGGCTGACAGATTTGCCTATTTAGGGGATCCAGACCAGATTGACATTCCATTGAAAACATTGTTATCAAAAGATTTCGCCGCATCCAGAAGAAAACTGTTGAACCTGGTAGAAAAGGGCAATTATATAGAAGGAAAAGTTGATTTAATAAATGGAGAATCGAATGACACTACGCATATGACGATAGCCGATTCACAAGGTAATGTAGTAGCTTCCACCCAGACTTTAAACGAAGCATTTGGTTCCAAAGTCATAACACCAGGAACAGGCATGCTGTTAAACAATTGTATGGCTTTATTCAACCCACTACCTGGAACACCTAATTCGATATCGGGCGGTAAGCGAATGCTCAGTAGTATGTCCCCCACCCTGGTCTTTACTAATAACAAACCATGGTTCGCCCTTGGTACACCGGGAGGTATAAGGATTTTTGCCGCCGTTATACAGGGAATCGTAAATGTAATAGATCATGGGATGTCATTCCAACAAGCTTTAGAGGCGCCTCGTATATGGACGCAATTCCAGTACGTAGAGGTTGAACCCGGTATCCCAGGTAGCGTAAAAGATTCCTTGCGAGCAAAGGGTCATGAGATAATTGAGGTCCCAAAGGTCGCGGGTGGAATGAACGGTGTAATGTTCCAAGCAGAGTCATCATTGATTTCTGGATCAGCGTGTTGGAGAGCTGACGGTTCACCAAGCGGCATTAGTGGAGGTCCGGCAAAACCAACAGATATTTGAGCTATTCTCCAATTGTTTGAGGATCTCGGCATGAAGACCGGTTACAAACTTTTGTACAATCCTATGCATCTGGACGAACCCCCAGGCCTATAGATAACATAGATCAATCAACAATACAAAAAGATGCAACAACAAAATCACTGCGGATCGCCGTCAGAGACTCAGGTGGTTTTGAAAAAAGAGCTAAAGAACTATTGAAATCAAGTGCAAGAAATCCAAGGGCGTACAAATGCGTCGCGATATTCTTGGCCTTCAAAATCAAACAGTTGGACAAAGACAAAGCTAAACAGACAAAGAATGTCAAATTATATACTTCAGGAGAGGCAGACTGGACCTTAGAATATTCCGTGAACTTGTCAACCGTATACCAGCGACAAGCGGAGCGTACCGGCAATGTCATAACAAAGGATGGTATGCAAAGCACTTTCGGAAAATGGTGCGGGTCAATCAAAGATGAAGTCAAAACACTCATCCAAGAGAAAATAGGACAAATAATGGAGCAGATTGAGAGAAGAAGCCCAGCGGCAAAAGACAAAACAAGACCAGAGGTAGTACCAGAGTGGGTGAAACTAGCACCATGCAACTGCACATTCGACACCGCAGAGGAATACAATGACCATTGTGAACAATTTCATGGAGTAGAAACAAAAGCAGTACACCGAAACACCACCCCAGCGACTGGAGGAGCTGCAGGTGGGAGCATGGCAGACATAGCCGCATCCATGGCAGCAATGGCCAATACCAACACGGTGGCGATGAACAGCATGGCACTACAAAATGCCAACGAAACCACGATGTACAGAATCCCATCGGAACCCAGCAAAAAAGAAATAGAAGATGGAATAAACGAACTCATGATCAATCTGCAGACATTCGCCCAGATCACAGCCTCATCCAAGGAAATCCCATTAAACTACCATGGGATGGCAAAACT
>CAJXDJ010000153.1 GCA_913052045.1 uncultured Dehalococcoidia bacterium | reverse complement strand
CCATTTCAAGTTCGATCGTCGGCGTTACTAAAATCGGTACACCTTGTGCCGAAACCACCAGAATCGTCGGACGGCCAAAATCCATATGGAGATAGTCGTAAAAACCACTGAAATAATAGACACTGTCATCGTCGGTAATCAGCGCAACCGCCAGACCGGCATTGGCTAAGCGTGCCTGCAATGTACGGGTTCGCTCCTCGAACATTACGCTGCCCTCAACGATGTGGTATCCAGCAACCGGCGAAAAATACCGCCTTTTCGCTCCCCATCTGTGGGCATCAGGACAAAACTGAGCCGAGCCCAATGAGGGGCTCTGTTATCAAGTTCCGGAACCCGCGACTTTGATTTCTCCACATTAGCTTCTGCAGTCATGTTGCTCCTTTGAGGCCACGCGCCTCCCTGCTTGCACCATTCGCAGCAGATGAAAATCTTCCTCGTTACCGACTATTTACAAACTCTGCGCCACCCGCTGCTCATCTGCCACGATGCAATCGTAATCGGTTTCTTTCTTGCGAACGAATGCTAACAATCGAAGAGCGTCGCGACTCCGCTTCTCCAGTTGCGCCACAGCTTCCTCCAATGCCGCCTGAAGTACCTCACATTCCACATCGGAACGCGCTCGACTGGTAATCAAAGGCAAACCGGGCCGAGAGTTCGTCGTACCGATCACGCGAACCCTCTCGGTTGCTGGCTCATGCTTGCAAGCAAGTGCCCAAGTCACGCAGTCGATGGCTGCAAGATCAGCGATCCCACGGGCCACGGCGCGGATCGATTGGCGGTGAGAGCCGGTAGGGATGCGCTCTCCAAAAAAGGGCCCCTCGTAGAAGGCTGCAATCTGTCGGTCGAGCGCCAAACGCCCCGAATAGGAGTCTTCGGAATTAATGGCCACTCGAACACCCCGACAAGCCTTCAGCTCCGAGATGCCCGCGGCTTGATGCACAACCAGCACGCTGTGGTAGTCGCCGGCCCTGCAACCTGGTAGATCGTACGCCATCGCCCCCAGCACGCGGACTGTGTCACGCAAGTGTCGAACGTAAGGCAACCCACAGGTCTGGGCAAGCAGCAGGTTGGGCGAGCGCCAAACTTTCGCAACAGGAATAGACCGATCGAGAACTTTGGGCGCGGCAACGCGGTGACGCGCAAAGGCCATTGCGATCGACCGCCACAGCGTATTGGTCGCGGATCGAACTTCAGGCCAGTCGTACATCGGCAGCTGCGCGATGGGACTCAAATCTTGGGTGGAATGGTTCACCGCTCTCCGTGAATTGTGGTCTATTACGCATCGCCGCCGTCTGTCCGACATCGAACCGCCGTCTGCCAGGGGGAACACATACAATACTGACTGCATGTGCCGATCGTCCACAACCATACCGCACCCGGTCACTGTGCCCTCGACGCCGGACTGATCCGAACGAATCGAAACGATGGCAAACCTTCGGATCACCCTGGCCGGACTCGAGCTCGACAACCCGATCATGCTGGCTTCGGGCATCCTCGACTCGACCCCTGGCATCTTGCAGCGTATGGCTGAAACCGGAGCCGGCGCACTGATTACCAAATCGATCTCTCTAAAGCCAAGGCCCGGTTATCCGGGACCCACAACCGTCGAAATCGCACCTGGCACCTGGATCAACGCGATGGGCCTGCCCAACCCGGGACTCGAAGAATTCCTAAATGAATTCGGTGGCAACCCCATTAAGAGTCCCTTTCAGGATGGTCATTACATTTATACTGTGATTGCCGGTTCTGGGTCAGGAACAAGTTCAGTTTCACCAATCCTCTATATAGCGGATCTTGAAAGTCCTAAAAACTTTTATAAGAAACTACAACCGTAAAATACACAAGGAGAATGACAATGAGAAATAACAAGGGATTTACCCTTATTGAACTAATAATGGTTACAATCATATTAGGTATTCTCGCTGCTGTCGCAATTCCTCGATACATGACTACCGTTACTATGGCTGAAGCAGCGGCTGAAGATGCAGTAATATCTTCTATTCGAGCAGGTTTAGAAACGTATGCTACAGAACAACTAATGGAAAGTGGTCGAAGAACATGGCCCGATAGTCCTTGGAGTGCATTGGCTACGAAACCTAGTGGATACACTACAGATGCTACAGATGCTAATGTTGATGGAGAGTGGACATATAATACTACATCATTAAAGATTACACATCAACGAGATGATAACTCACAATTTAGTTGGGCCTATGCTAAAGGTACACAATCAGGAGGTGCTGCTGATGTAGGCACTCTAGGCCCCAGGGTAAGTTTGTAAAGGGAATTATGAAAAACTCTGCTGGATTTACTTTGGCTGAGCTAGTAGTAACTATTACATTGATGGGGATACTCGTTTTGACGGCTATCCCCACTTTTAGTAAATTGATAGAACGAACTCAATTTCAAATAAATCTATCAAATATGCAAATAATTAAAGATTCCTTTCTTAAGTATTATTATGAAAATCATATGATAGGCAATCCACATTTCCCTGAAGAGCCTGAAAATACTTTACTTGATTCTACGTATAGAGAGACAACTTTAGAAGATGGTAGAACACCAGATGATTTATTTAGTGGTGACTTACCTTATAATACAAATCAATACCCTTATAATTATTATTGGGATGATGATACGAGTGATACAGGATTTATAACAAAAAGAATTATAATCAAAGATGTAGATTCAGATAGTCCATCATATAATGAATATGTAGTTGGGGAAATTTAAATGAATATAAAATATTTAGTTTCCTTAATCTTAATCAGTAGTTTGTATGCCCAATCATCATTCAGAGGAAAGCCTTGTGATGATACAGAAGTTAGAAATTATGATGGACTACCTGCTTGGAAAAATTATGGTGAATGGTTATCTGAATGTGATTCATTAGCAGATGCATACGCTGATTCTACATTTGCTATTATTCTTGAAGAACGAAATAGAAAACAATTAGAAGAAGATAAAAGACGAGAAGAAGAAATAGCTTCCATAGATGTTGATTTAGAATTAGATATGGATGCCATGTGGGATAATACGGTTTGGAATGAAATTACAGATATAGCAGAATCAGAAGGATATGAAATTGATAACAGTATATCAGAGGAAGTCATAGGATTTGGTGAGGTTCTTCCAAAGGGTGACTATAAGTTAGCTAATGATATATTAAATAACGAGGAAGAGGAATTGAGTGCAAAGAAGGGCGACAAGGTTGTTGCTTATGATGATGAGGCACCAGTTGATACCATATTAGGTGTTGACATATTTCCTGTTGTTCATGTTAAGACACAAGAAAAAATATATGTAGGATTGGAGGATTTAGTCCAATGAAAAAATTCAAAGAGTTAAGAGAAGAGATTATTGAAGATGCACCAGCAACCTCTGTGGCCAATGCACCAGCGGGAATGGTTGATGAACCTATTGTTAGAAAAAAGAAAAAAGAGAAAAAGATAACTTTGATTGATGGTAGAACGAAATCTTATAGACAACATCGTGAAAAATTAGAATCTCAAAGGCAGAGACGAATTGCAAAGAAAGAGCTTGGATAGGATGCTTGTCACTATATAAATAGTGTAAAAGGTAGAGAATAACAATGGCAATATCAGCAATAGCAATAACAACAACCGACACTCTAGAAACTTTTAGAGTTGAATTTAATAATTTGGTGGCAGATGTTGCTAGTCTTGAGCAAGTCGGTGCATCCAATATAATTATCTCTGATGGTG
>CAJXDJ010000152.1 GCA_913052045.1 uncultured Dehalococcoidia bacterium | reverse complement strand
ATCGGTACAAGCAGCGGATGAAGGTCTCGTCACCCGTCGTCATCGAGCATAAGCTCCGCCGCAAGGCGGAGGCGGCGGTGGCGTTACAGGCGGTGGTGGCGATGGAGACTAGTATCAGCCAAATTGCCATAAATATTGGCTTCAGTTTAGGAGATTTTGATAGATTGGGCATTTCCGTCAGCACTATACTCTGGTTGGTTCTGACGGCGGGTATAATACAAGATTAGTAGATATTAATCAATAAGTTTGTATCACCTAATAAATAGTATATTTGTAATCTAATTATTATGATTACTAAACATAAATGTAGATAGACGACCCAACTTAAAAAAACTTATATACACGGGGTGTTTGTTTTGCTCATCAATGTCGTCGAACGATGGATATTTCTATTATGAATTAAGGAGCCTGCAAATATTAAGGACGGGCCGGTCTATTTAGTTTGTTATCTATCGATATAGGAGCACCTTTATAGCAGCCTATAGTGTAAGGATATTCCAGGGTAGCGTGGTAGTGATAGCTGAGATCCGCGTCTTGGTGTCCGTGACATAAATCCAGATCATCGTTGGTCATTTCAACCCCTCCTATGCCTCTATATCCATGTATCGGAAACCCATCGTTGATGTACCCAACCACCCCAGAGTGACCGTTGGTTAAAACTTTCGTGTCTAGTCTGTCTGGTATAAAATGATAGTGGTAATCACTCATTGCGGGATGTCCTCCGAACTCATCAATAATCTCATGAGCAACTGCATCATCCCCTCGAGCGTCGGCCGCGTTATATATCACTACTCCGTTTGTAGTTATGCCTATAGGTCCTTGAGAAACACAGCTTGGTTCATTGAGCCGTTCGGGATTGATGGGATAGGAAAATGAAAAACCATTCGGTTTAGGTATGCCGGGGTTTGGATCTATGTCAGTAAGGATTGGGTAGCTTGTCATAGGCCAATCCCCTATCTTTCCGTCCACCGGCAAGTTGTTGATTGAGATTTCGCGTTTATTTGAAGAAAGAGTTTCTGTGTAGGAACCCTGCTCCGTAGCGAATGATCCTCGTGGAAGCCACAATTTCTCTAGGAAGGTCCAAGTTTCATTGATGAAATCTATCCAAGTTATCTTGGCCTTTCTACTGCCTGGGGCATGGGGATTCTTTCCAGCACAAGAATACAGGTATCCTTGTGCTGGAGTAGAGGTAGTTATGTAGTTGTCTCCGAGGCGCAAGTTAGCGCAATCTGGTCCAATTTTATCGGCACAGAGTATCGAGTTGATCGTGAAATTAGAATTGATCGATGAGGGCGTTGGATCTTGATGGGTTGGTGGATTCGTGTCTACTATGATTGTGGGATAAGTATTTGTAGGGATAAGGTCAACAGAGGTATTGGATGTAGGGACAGGGTCATCGGGAACCGTTCCTATATCCATTTCTTTGCCACAGCTCGTTGTTAAGATTGTTGCAGCCGTCGTTACTAACAAGAGTGTCAATACAAAGAGAGGGTGACTCCATGGAATCCGTCTGTGTCGGAGATGGATAATAGAAAACAAGGATTCGACCCTCCTTTTACCAAGATAAGAAATTTGTTCCAGGACTACAAGTTTGGGCACCATTATAATTATCCCCACGAAGTGGGACTATTAATGCTGCCCAAACTTGTAGTCTCTAGATTTGTCTAATGTGGTATTCCTCGACAATATCTGATGCTTTTGTGATCAAGGAATAACGGCTATTGCTTCTATTTCTATCTTGAACTCTGGTGTCCCGAGTTTTACTATTACACCGGTTTGCGCGGGTAGATTGCCGGTAAGGTATTTGTCCCTTACCTTTCTAAACCCTGGTAGATGAGCTGCATCTGTCACATAGACCATAGTTTTTACAAGGTTGTCTAGTCCCCCCCCTACGGATTCAAGCGCTGCTATTAAATTCTTGAATATCTGATCTGTCTGCGACTCTACATCTGTTCCCGCTAAACTTCCATCTGGTTTACGACCAACCTGACCAGCTATGTATACCGTATTCCCAGCTTTGACAACGTGGCTATAACCTGGCGCAGACCAGATGTTTTCTGGATTAATGCGTTCTAATTCCATGAGTGCCCCCTGGTAGGTGTTTTGCAAGTATGTTCTATGAGAGAGTTTATCGTTCTTTAAGGCTTATCCACAAGCCGTCATTAAAGAAATAGCTCGAATCTCAATGTAGATCGTCGTATAGCTCTTGATGAATTGTTTTGGATTGGTACATGGAGTGAAGTTCCTTATACTAATGATATATGGGTGCGATTATTTGTTTCCAATTTGTTCAGCTCTCCAAGCCCAGCTCATTGCTTGGCATTCCTCTACCAATACTCCTCTAACTATCTGGATTTCTGGATGGTATATTAAATTAAAAGCTTTTCTTAGATTGTAATCTCCGAATTCTCCCCAATTGGGGTTATAGTTACTTCCTAGTACTACACAAGATATCTTTGAAAGTGCAATTGCTCCAGCACATAGTATGCAAGGTTCGCCTGTGCTATATAGGGTGGATCCATATAACCCGTCTGGGCCCAACGATGGATTGACCTTTCTTATAGCATCCATTTCGGCGTGGGCTGTGGTGTCACAATCCGAATTTTCCCGGTTATGTCCTTTGGCAATTATTTCCCCATTTTTGACTATAATGGAACCAACGGGACGGTCCCCATTTTCTCTACCGATCAGAGCTTGCTCTATAGCGATTTGCATAAATTCTTTGTGTTCTATAATGGCCCCCCAGGGTTGAATGTTAGAGATATTGGCGAGCAGAGCTCGCGTGTTAAAAGCAGCACGCTTTGTTCATAATACCTTACCTGATGAAGAACCATGTGGAAAGCTATGAAATCCACTTTTGCCTAGAGGCATAGGTCTGTTTTATCAGGAAATCCAAAAGCGTGCTTTCGTACGAGCTTTCCATATAAACCGTGGTGCATCAATAATAAACAGCCTTACCGCTTCCGCCACCTGCCCCGATAACTTCACCAGTTATCGCCCATGATTTATCAGATGCTAAAAATGCCGTAAGATAGCCTATCTCTTGAGCGTCAACCATGCGCCCGATCGAGTTAGTTGTGGTAGACCCGGGGCCAAAGTCCACTTTCTCACCTTGTTGTAGGGTGATGCCATCTTGTTTGGTTCTTTTTGATAATAACGCTGGAGTTCGTTCGGTTCTTGTAGTCCCAGGGTGGATACAGTTAACTGTAATGCCATAGCGACCTAACTGATCGGATAGGGTTTTAGTGAGGTGAACTAGTGATACGTTGCGAGCGCCACCACTCAAATTGCCAGCGATGCGAGCGTTCCCACCACTAATGTTTACTATGCGCCCCCAGCCTTCCTTTTTCATAAATGGTATCGCGGCTCTACTACATCTGAGAGCGCCTACGTACTTCACGTCAAAATCATATATCAATGAAGTATCATCAACGGTTTCTATAGGACCTATAGCGTTTGGTGATCCTCCCGGTAATGCGGCACTGTTGATGAGTATATGTAGGCCACCTAATTTTTGGGCTGCTTTACTAATTGTTTTGTTAACTTCTGCGGTCTTAGTTACGTCCATCACTATTGGGAAAACTCTTTGCCTTGTCGCAGCGTTAATCTCTATAGCAGTTTGTGTTAATTCCGCACCGTTACGAGAACAAATGACTACGTCGGCTCCTTCTCTAGCAAGTTCTAATGCGATAGCTTTTCCAATGCCCCTGCTTCCACCAGCTACTACAGCATATTTCCCTTGTAATCCTAGGTCCATGTTTTTTCTCCATAGGTTCA
>CAJXDJ010000151.1 GCA_913052045.1 uncultured Dehalococcoidia bacterium | reverse complement strand
TATAAAAACGTCCCGCCCAGACTCCACGAGCCTCTTTGCTCTCTCAAGAGCTAAATCTGCTAACCTACACTGATCTTCGACTGATTCGTCGAACGTGGATGCGAAAACTTCCCCTTTTATAGAACGCTGCATATCTGTTACTTCTTCTGGTCGCTCTCCAATCAATACCACCATAATGTGGATATCTGGGTTATTTTTAGAAACTCCTTCGGCAATTTGCTTGAGTATCGTTGTTTTACCTGCCTTAGGTGGCGCGACAATAAGACCCCGCTGCCCTTTTCCAATTGGAGCAAACAAATCAACCATACGTGCAGTTATATCATCTGCTTTTGTCTCAAGTTGTATGTGGTCTTCAGGGAAAATAGGTGTCAAGTCCTCAAATAAAGGCCTCGTTCGAGCTTGATCTGGATCGATATCGTTGACACTATCCACCCTAACTAAACCAAAATACCTTTCTCCCCCTTTAGGAGGTCTTATATGTCCCAAGACCCTATCACCACTCCTGAGACCAAAACGTCTAACTTGGGACTGAGAGACATAAATATCGCCTGGACCATGTTTTAAGTTCTCTTGCCTAAGAAAGCCGTAATCTTGGCCCATGATTTCTAGGATCCCTGATCCTAGAAGATTATCCTTAGAGGAAGACTTACTAACTATTCGAAAGACGATTTCTTCCTTCCGAAGACCTGTTGGGGAACTTCCGTTGTCCATCCCCATCTCCTGGCCAATGGCCAGCAACTCATCTCTTGTCTTCTTATGTAGTTCTGAAATATTTATAGTTGGCTCTGTGGTCACAAGTGTCACACTCTTATATTAGTCTCTGGATCCATCCCAGGTCTCGCATTTTTGGTGTGAGGAATACAGTTTAAAGTTTTCTTCACATTTTTTCTTAGTAGAAATTCGATCAAATTAGTCAATTTTTCATTTCCCGGTGTATCAAACGGAAAAAACTATCCCTTTCTAGCCTTCTCCCAGTCTTCGTTAAACTTTTGAATGCCGATGTCTGTAAGCGGATGTTTTGCCATTTGTTTCAAAACATTTAGGGGCATTGTAGCTATGTGCGCCCCAGCTCTTGCCGCGTCAAGACAATGCTTTGGACCGCGGATGCTTGCTGCCAAAACTTTAGTCTTAATTTCCTGTATCTTAAATACATCGGCTATGTCCCTTACCAATGCCATACCGTCTTCACCGATATCGTCTAGTCGTCCTACAAACGGACTAACCGCAGTAGCTCCCGCCTGTGCTCCCAAGAGAGCCTGATTTACCGAGAAACATAGGGTTTGATTTATTTGTATACCTTCCATTGATAAGGCCTTCATGGCCTGAAACCCAGCTGCGCTGCTCGGTAATTTAACCCATGGGTTATCAATCCATGTGGCATAATCTCTTCCTTCTAATATCATATCGTCAGGATCATCGCTAATTACCTCAATAGATATGGGGCCATCGACGATACTAGCAATTTCTTGAATCGCTAGCTTATATGCTTCCACCCCTCCTACTCCGGCTTTCGCTGCCAAAGATGGATTGGTAGTGACTCCAGAGATAACTCCCAACATAGCTCCATTTTTAATCTCTTCTATATCAGCACTATCCAAAAATAATTTCATTAACTACCTCGACGGGTAAACTCTTGATATCGTTAGATACTTTCCGTAACGGCACACTCGCTCAAACCTCTCCATTAGGCTTTGCCATGCCACCGTTTCGTTTCCAAGGTACGTTCCCTCTGGAAAATGGTAACGCAGGCTGATCGCCTTCTCTGAAAGTTCCAATAGAAGCTTTGATAAACTCTCTTACTAAGGGATGTGGTCTCCCTGGCCTTGATAGAAACTCCGGATGGAATTGGACCCCAACCATGAACGGATGTCCTTGCACCTCTGAAATCTCTACCAACTTACCGTCAGGTGACAAACCACTTGCCCGTAATCCAGCATTTTCTAGAGATTCTCGGTAGGAGTTGTTTAGTTCAAATCTATGGCGATGTCTTTCTATCACCTCGTCCATTTTGTAAGCATCATACGCTTTAGTCCCTGCTACCAGGCGACAGGGGTAGTTACCCAAACGCATCGTCCCGCCTTTCTCCGTAATTGATTTTTGTTCTGGCATTAAATTCACTACTGGATGCTCACACTCTTCCGCCATCTCAATGGAATTCGCCCCCTTTAAATCCAATACATTTCTTGCATAATCTATAACCATGACCTGTAAACCAAGACAAAGGCCCAAGTATGGTACGCTACGTCTTCTCGCGTATTCGGCTGTTAGAATCATTCCATCTACCCCTCTAGGGCCGAATCCTCCAGGGACAACAATGCCAGAGGCCAAACGGAGAAGTTTTTCAGGACCTTCTTTTTCGATATCCTCTGCGTGTATCCAATCGATCTCTATCTCCCTTTCATGAAAAAGCCCCGCATGGTTTAAAGCCTCTTTAACGGATATGTAAGCGTCATGCAGCTCTACATACTTCCCGACCACCGCAATATTGATCTTATCTTTGGGTGCCACCATCAAATCCACCATACGACCCCAGCTATCCATCACCCCACCGGTGGACTTTAGACCAAGGGATTTGGTAAGGAGATCACCCAACCCCCACTCTTCCAAGATCAACGGCACTCTATATATTGTGTCCACAGTGAGAAGCGGGATTACAGCATCCGCAGGAACATCACAAAACAATGATATCTTATCTCTGATGCTATCGGGTACTGGATAGTCGCTTCTGCAAAGTATAGCGTCTGGTTGTATCCCACTACCTCTGAGCTCCTTGACACTATGTTGAGTAGGCTTAGTCTTTAGTTCTTGGGTGGCTGTGATATATGGAAGAAGAGTCAGATGAACATAAAAAACATTCTCCCTGCCCACTTCATTCCTAATCTGTCTTATAGTCTCTAAGAAGGGTTGTCCCTCTATGTCGCCCACCGTTCCCCCGACCTCCACAACGATTACATCAGATCCGGTCTGATCCGCAAGAAACCTAATGCTCTCCTTAATCTCGTTGGTCACGTGAGATACAGCCTGTATAGTACCGCCAAGAAAATCCCCTCTGCGCTCTTTCGATATCAATGAAAGATAGACCTGCCCTGCAGTTAAATTAGACGACCTAGTTAATTCGATATCAATAAATCTCTCATAATGGCCCAGGTCCAAATCCGTTTCTCCTCCATCTTTTGTGACAAACACCTCACCATGCTGATAGGGAGACATAGTTCCAGGGTCTACGTTCAAGTACGGGTCTAATTTCATAACAGAAACCGAAATGTTGCGGTTCTTGAGGATCCGGCCAATCGATGCGACGCTAACTCCTTTACCTACGGAGCTAACCACGCCTCCTGTAACGAAGATATACTTTGTCATCTTCTTTTTCAGAAGACCTCATCAAAGAGAATTCTAAACACACTTATCATGAAATTACACAAACAGAGGAAAACAACTGGGGAATTTCTTTATGCTCGCCAGGCCTCGCGTGCCTAGCTACGACATGGTAATTGTAGGCCCAACATACTATCGTGTCAAGAGATCAATCCCTGATACGATGAGGCGGATTTAGATGTCATTTTATTCCAAACAATATAACCCACCAACCATACATTATGTATATGCAAAGAGTAGGTTATACCAATTCTGTGGTCTCAATTTTATAGATTGAAAACCGTGAACACCCGTCCTTCGTTGTGATAACCTATCGCTAATCAAAAACTTATTGTGCACCAAAAAAGGGGAAACAATGCCCATCGAATCTGATCACGGTATAACTCTGACTACAGGAAAAGGTCTGACCAAGAT
>CAJXDJ010000150.1 GCA_913052045.1 uncultured Dehalococcoidia bacterium | reverse complement strand
GCAGGACCCGAAGATCTCTCCAAAGCAGCTCTCTGGGGAGGTACAACTACTATGATGGATTTTGCAAAGGTAGATCAGGACAAGAACTGGGATGCACTGAGGGCAATCCAAGATCATATGAAAAACTTTGAGGGTCGCATGTATATAGATTACTCGGCTCACGTAAGCTACTTGGGCCCATCGACAACTCCCGAAAATATAGCACAAGTAAAAGATTTGGTATCAGCTGGTTTCCCCAGCATAAAAGTTTACACAACCAATCACGCACCAATGCCCAATCGCCCAGTCACAATGATTAACACAGGTCAACTAGTCGCCATTATGGAACAGGCTGCCGAATACGGAGCCATCATAGCCATTCATTCTGAAGACGACGAAATCGTGCAGTGGAACTACAAGATGGCACAATTAACTGAAGCTACCGAATGGTGGAGACTCCCACAAATTCGTTCTAACATATCTGAGGATTTATCTGTCAGGAAATGCGTACGAATAGCAGAACTAACTGGTGCAGCAATTTACATAGTGCACACTAGCTCGAAAGAAGGAGTAGAAGCTATAGCTGAATCAAAGAGAAAAGGCTACCCTGTGGACGGGGAAACCATCCTACTTTATTGTTCATTCAATTCTGAAAATTACAAGGAATCCGACGGAATGAAATATCATACCTATCCATCAACAAAATCAGAAAGCGACCGACTCAGGCTTTGGGAAGGACTCCACAAAGGAGATCTCAACATATTGGCAACAGACGCCATAGGAACCAGTTACCGTCAGAAAATATCCGGCAGAACCGCCTTTGATGTACAAGGTGGAAACAACGGAATCGAAATACGCATACCAGTGGCCTACACAGAAGGAGTGGTTAAGCAGGGAATGCCAGTAGAACGGTTTGTAGACATAGTTGCGACGAATCCAGCAAAACTTCTCGGAATGTACCCTCAGAAGGGCTGTATATCTCCAGGCAGCGACGGCGATATCGTAATACTTGACACATCTGTAAGTAGAAAAATCACCTATTCGAATCTTCATCTAAATGACTACACACCGTGGGAGGGTTGGCAGGTCGAATGTTGGCCAAGCACAGTCATATTAAGAGGCAAGATTATGATCGATAACAATCAGTTTTTTGGTGAACTCTCAGACGGCAAACTTGTTAGGCGAAAAATCTCTCGCGATGTGCTGGCAAACCCTCTTTAGAAAACTTTTAGGTCACCCCACTGTTTAATCAATTCCACAGCACAATCTAAGTGCAAACCGATTGTCCAAGGATTTAATGGGCTTGCTAAAAAGATCCATTTCTATGATCGCATTATATCGAGTACAATAGCCAACTACGAAATTCAAAAAGGAGCATTCATTGGTAAACAATGATGTAAAAGATCTAACCCTGGCCTCAGACGGCGTCAAGAGAATCGAATGGGCGGCTAGAGAAATGCCAGTCGTAGAACTAATACGCGACCGATTTTCTAAGGAAAAGCCTCTGGCAGGCATAAAGATAACAGCATGCCTCCACGTGACATCTGAAACCGCGAATCTGGCGATAGCGTTGAAAGCGGGAGGAGCGCAAGTCGCTCTGTGCGCCAGTAATCCTCTCAGCACACAAGATGATGTTGCAGCGGCGTTAGTGGACCGATACGGGATATCTACTTTCGCAATCAAAGGCGAGAATAATGATACATATTACCAACACATTCTTCAGGCCCTGGAGCATAGACCACACACAACAATGGACGACGGAGCCGATATTGTGGCAACGCTTCATGAAGAAAGACAAGATCTATTAGAAACCGTGATAGCGGGGACCGAAGAAACCACCACGGGTGTAATTAGACTTAGAAGTTTAGCTAATGAAGGAAAGCTAAAATATCCTATCATAGCTGTTAACGAAGCGGATACTAAGCACCTTTTCGACAACAGATATGGGACAGGGCAAAGCACTCTCGATGGAATCACAAGGGCAACAAATATACTTTGGGCCGGTAAATCGGTCGTTGTTTCAGGATACGGTTGGTGTGGAAAGGGAGTGTCAATGCGAGCAAAGGGTATGGGATCAAAAGTAATCGTTACAGAAGTTGACCCCATACACGCTCTGGAAGCTGCTATGGATGGATTCCAAGTCATGCCAATGAAGGACGCCGCTCCGCTAGGAGATGTCTTTATAACAGTCACTGGGGGCTGGCATACTTTGACACAAAAACATTATGAATTAATGAAAGATGGTGCCATCTTGGCTAATAGTGGCCATTTTAATGTAGAGTTAGATATACCCGGACTTGAAAATCTTTCCATCAAGCGACGGAACGTTAGACCTTTTGTCGATGAATACACTCTTTCAGACCACCGTAAGCTCTACTTACTGGGAGACGGACGACTGATAAACCTGACGGCAGCTGAGGGACATCCATCGGTTGTAATGGATATGAGTTTTGCCAATCAAGCCCTATGCACAGAATATGTTGTATCGCATCGCAAGGACTTAAAGATAAAGGTTTACGGTGTACCAGATGAAATAGATAGAGAAGTTGGCCGCTTAAAACTCGAAGCAATGAACATTCATATAGACAGTTTGACCCAGGAGCAACGGAAATACGCTTCGAGTTGGAGAGACGGTACATAGGATTAGGTAAAACACTTAAGGAGACCATATCAACATGGGACAAAGTTTTTCCAACTCACCATTGTTCTTGATGACCTCGGAATCCGTAACAGCGGGACACCCCGACAAAATGTGCGACCAGATATCCGATGGGATTTTGGATGCAATAATTGCCCAAGATCCTCAAGCCAGAGTAGCTTGTGAAACTTGCGCGGGCGAGAACATGGTTATGGTAGTAGGGGAAATTACCACCGCCGCTAAAATCGACATAGAATATATTGTCCGCCAAATAATTAAAGAGATTGGTTACACCAACCAAGATTCTGGTATCGACTACAAAAACTGCGCCGTCATTGTAAAAGTTCATCAACAATCGCCTGATATTGCCAAAGGTGTAAGTAACTCTTTAGAGGCACGTCTCGACCAGGCATCAGACAAGACATTAGATTCTCTAGGCGCAGGAGACCAAGGAATGATGGTTGGATATGCGTCAAACGAATGCCCTGAGTTTATGCCTTTATCGATAGCCCTGTCACACAGATTGACACGCAAATTAGAAACTGTTCGAAAGAACAAAGTTTTGGGATATCTTCGGCCCGACGGAAAATCCCAGGTCACAGTAGAGTACTGCATGGGATTGCCAAAAAGAATACATACCGTGGTAATTAGTACACAACATGAAAGCTCAGTTTCTAATAAGCAATTGGAACAAGATATTATGGAGAACGTGATCAAAAGCTCATTACCCGAAGACCTGTTGGACGAGAAGACTCGATACTATATAAACCCTTCAGGCCGTTTTGTTAAGGGTGGACCTTCGGCGGATACCGGTCTTACCGGTCGCAAAATTATAGTTGACACCTACGGAGGCGTAGCACGACATGGTGGAGGATCCTTTTCCGGTAAAGATTCGACGAAAGTGGATAGAACCGGAGCGTATGGCGCTCGTTACGTGGCAAAGAATATTGTAGCAGCTGGTTTAGCTGATCGGGCTGAAATTCAAATTTCATATGCGATTGGCATGTCTACACCTATCTCCCTAAACCTTGAAACTTTTGGCACTAACCACATCGACGAAATGTCAATAATAGAGTTAATAAAGAACCATTTCGATTTAAGGCCTGGCGCTCTAATTAAGAAGCTCGGATTGCGCAAGCCAATTTTTAAGCAAACAGCTGCCTACGGTCATTT
>CAJXDJ010000149.1 GCA_913052045.1 uncultured Dehalococcoidia bacterium | reverse complement strand
CCTTAATGAGCTGTTCTATTAATACTTTCAAGCTTTCAATCTCAGCATTCTGCTGTTCATTTTCTTGATTAAAAGAAACTTCTAAGCACTCTTTTTCCTTTTTAAGTTCCTTAATTGCTTCAACCAGTGCTGCTACAAGACTTCCATATTCAACTGACTTCATCTTTGTCTCGGGATTTGTGTATACCAGCTCAGGATACACTTTTTCTACATTCTGAGCGATGAGTCCCATTTTTAGTTCTTTGCCCATTTCTTTATCTTTCCAGCCGACTTGCGATTAGATCGTGATAACAGTCGTCGTGTACCCCAAAAATAGATAGCCAAGAGTAATCCCAGGCATATGAGAACAAAAAATGAAAAACTCCATTGGCTAATAAACGCCTGGAAATCCGTTGCTCTTTCGAGGTGTTGACCACCATGAAGGATGTGCATCACTAACTAATTCTACACGCATCATCTTTCTAACCAAAGCACGTAATCTATTAGAAAGTTTCTATGCCCCGTCGGTTACTTGTTGAAAACCATAGTAGACATCAGAATCCATAATCCTTTTCAACGCATAAACACTAATAGCCATTGGATGCGTTGGATTAGCCCAATCCTCAGTAAGTGACCAATGAAGGTCATTTAAAGCCGTCGGCCTATTCCCATTCTTTAAAATGAGCCGAAACGCCAATTCTCGGAGAGGCATCGCCGGATCCAAGAATCCTGATTCTTTCGCATAAATTTTAGCAATTTCCCTTATTTGGCTCTTAAACGTTGTAAGAGCCTTAATCTTGTTTATTCCTTCTTCAGGTACTCTTGCTAGAAGTAACGCTTCAACTGACCGCCCCTGTTCTTCTAAAATCTTCGGGTCCATGACGTACTTTACACCCAAAAATTCTTCATAACCCTCGGGTAATTCTTTTACATTCTGTCCTTTAGTCAAGTTTTCCCTCTTCATTCCATTCCAGCATTTTTACAACAACTTCCTGTCCTTTGTCCAAAAAGGACCGGTCCTCAGGGCAAATTGCCAGTCCATTAGCTCTAGCCATTGAGGTTAATATATTGGATCCTTGAGGGCCGGTAGGTTTAGCATAATACTTTCCCTGCACCAAGGTCACATTTACCCTAGCATATACTCTTCTACCATCATAATTATATATGGGAGCCTCTAACTCGGCCAATATGGTAGGTTTAGAAAGCTTTTTCCTGCCCAGCATCTTCAGAATTGCGGGCCGAACAAATTCTTCAAAGGCAACTAAAGCTGAGACAGGGTTTCCCGGCAGCCCAATATGTGGAGTGCTTCCCCCTCTCCTGCCTCCTTTCAAGATACCCCATGCCAAAGGTTTGGCAGGACGCATCCTAATAGACCAGAAATTAACTTCTCCCATCTCGGCAAGCACATCTTTTACCATATCGTAATCACCCTTCGAAACTCCCGCACAGGTAACAATCAAATCAGAGTCTAGGCCCCTTAGCAATTTTTTCCTTAAATGCTCCATATTATCTTTGGCAATTCCTATGATCTTGGGAATGCCTCCATATCTTTCTACAGCTGCCCCTATAGTGTAACTGTTACTATCAAAAATCTTTCCTTCCTTCAATTGCCGGCCAGGACTAATAAGCTCATCACCGGTCGCAATTATAGCTACTCTCGGACGCCGAATCACTTTCACAGATTTAAAACCTAGCGATGCCAAAATCCCTATATACGATGGAGTGAGAGTCGTTCCTTTAACCAAAACTTTGCTATATTTAGGAATATCCTCCCCACGAGGCCTTATATGCATATTAATGGTTTGTGCCTTTTTTATTCCTATCTCATTTAAACCTTTCCCGTAGGTCTTTCTTTCCTCTTCATCAGTTTCTTCAAATGGGATAATCGTGTCACAACCTTCTGGCACAGGGGCTCCGGTCATTATTCTGATTGCGGTCCCTTTCACAACGGTACCCTTAGGCATATATCCTGCTGCGACTGTCTCGGTAACCTTTAATATGACCGGACAACTCGAGGATGCTGATTGAACATCCCGATAGCGTATGGCATAACCGTCCATCGCAGAATTAGACAGCATAGGAATATCAAAAGGGGAAAATATATCTTGGGCCATAACCTGTCCTTGAGACTTCAACAGACCCCTTTCTTCCGATTCCAATATCTGGAACGCGCCTAATATCCTGCTGTAGGCGTCTTCCACACTAATCATGTCGGCGTGATGGTGCCCTCTGTGGTCATGCCTGGCACTGTTCAAGCTGGCCCCTCTGCCCCTCTAAGAATAGTACCTGTTTCAGCTTTCAATTTGTCTAAGACTTTATTAATGACATCATTTGCCTCTCCAGAGGAAAGAGTCTTTATGGGGGATTGTAAATACACCCGAAATGTAAGAGAGCATTTTTGTTCAGGTATTCCATCTCCTTCATATACGTCTTCTAACACAGCTTTTGTAACCAGCTTGTTTTGTTCAAAAACATTTTTTATGCTAGCGGATGTCACATTGCTATCCACCAATAATGATACATCGCGTATCATACTGGGGAACCGCGCTAACGGCTTCATTCTGGGAACCATTTCAGTAGCCATCTCAAACATTGATCGAACATCCATCTCAAAATAAATTGCCGTTCCCTCTGTTACTCCAAATTCCCTTTGTACAACGGGATGGATTTCTCCTATTTTACCCACACTTCTATCAAATAGGTTAATTGAAGCCGATCTTCCCGGATGAAGAAAGCCATCATCTAACGCGGTATAGTTCCCTGTTAAAAACAATCGTCCAAGTAAAGATTCTACTATTCCTTTTGCATCATAAAAATCGAATTTCCCATCTGCTGCTAACCATCCTTCCTCAGAACATGGCCCATATAGCAGACCGGCAACTATATCCCTTTCCTCAGGCAAATCATTCTCTCGCTTAAGATAAACTCGACCCATTTCAAACATAGCAATAGGGCCTCGATTAAAGCTTAAATTAGAAATCAATACCTGGAGTATATGGGCACCCATAACAGGCCGCATATACTCAAAATCGCTGCTCATAGGATTTGCTAAGCGGACCAGTTTTTCAGAATCATCAATAAGCCTCGTACGCGCCAAAGTCTCGAGACTAGAGGCAGAATATGTGATGATCTCCTGTAAGCCTTCTCTGACTAGCAAATCCCTAATATTTTCCCTGAACATATAGAAGTCGTGGCTTTTATGATGAGGAATAGGCGTTGATAGCATTGTAGTAGGAATAGTTTCATACCCCATTATTCTGGCAACTTCCTCGACCAGATCTTCTTCTATAGTGATATCACTCCGCCAATAGGGGATTCTTACTTCCACGGCATCGTGAGTCACACAGGATTGGAATCCCAATCCGTTTAACGTTTTTTCGATATTCGCCGAACTAATTTCAATTCCTAATACCTGTTTGATCTTTCGGGCAGTCAGCCGCATCTTTCTGGGTTCCTCTCGCCCTGGATACTCGTCTATCTGGCCTTTAGCTACCACGCCACCTGCAATTTGACGTATCAGTTGGGTAGCTCTTTTCAAGGCAACATCCACTAAGTCAGGCCTCAATCCTTTCTCAAATCTGATACTAGCTTCTGTCCGGAGATCAAAACTATGGGATGTTTTCCTATTATTTCCTGGGTCGAAGCTCGCTGATTCCAGAAACACATCTTTTGTGGTGCCAACTATCTCGCTATTTTTGCCTCCAATAATTCCAGCGATGGCTATAGCATCCCTATCATCAGCTATAACCAACGTATCCGAGAATAATGCTCTCTGAACGCCATCTAATGTAATAATTTCTTCCCCTGTATAG
>CAJXDJ010000148.1 GCA_913052045.1 uncultured Dehalococcoidia bacterium | reverse complement strand
TCTGGACAGGCTGTACGGCCCAGCCTCCATTCCCAGAAGAGTGTAACGGATTAGATGACGATTGTAACAATCTGATTGATGATGGGCTAGATTGTGCCTGTCCGCCTGAAATGATTGGCTTTCTAATGCCATGCATGGAGGACCCCCTCATTTGTGGTCAAGGCTTTAAGTCTTGTGAGTGTGCTGACGAAAACTGTGTAACCACCCAAATGACACAATGTTTTGCCATGTGTTATTGGGTACCAGACCCGCTCGAAGTATGTGACCCGACCGGTGGCTTTCCAGTTCCCGAAATTTGTAATAATTTCGATGACGACTGTGATACAGATATCGACGAAGACTTATTAGCTCAATGCTACACAGGGCCAGAAGGAACTGTGAATGTCGGAGTTTGCATACCTGGGGAGCTGATGTGTGTAAGCGGCCAATGGGGCAACTACATGGATGAGCTTTTCGTAGAAGACATGTGTTTGGATGAGGTTACGCCGCTAGAAGAAGACTTATGCACAGGACAGGATGATAACTGTGATGGTGTCATTGAGAACGTCCTAGAGGACACGGATGTCCTCTTCATCATAGATACCTCTGGGTCTATGTCCTCTACGATCAATGCTGTTCAGGCAGCGATGAGTATGTTCTCCACTCATTATTCGGATCAAGATGTTGTACAGTGGGGGCTGGTAGTCGGTCCAGTCGATCAAAACTTCGACAATACTCTTCATCTGGTTACCAACCTGGTCCCATTCCTTCAGTTCATGCCACATCTGGCATCAGTAGATGATGACAGCACGAGCAACGAGATGCTTTATGATGCTCTGCTCTTAAGCATAAGAAACCTGGTAACGCCTGGAGATCTCCCTGCATTGCCAGCGATGAACTGGAATGGCTTTGGCATAGGGTCCAATCCCGGCATCGACAACTGGACTATCAACTGGAGAGAAGATGTCCACCATGTCGTAATTGTATTTTCTGATGAGCATGGACAAAGCTACCTTAATCCAGCAACAACACCGCCTCTTATTCAGGAGTGGGCGGCAGCGGCTGATGATCTATCTGTTTACACTTTTAGTAAAAACATCAACCAGCTTGGTCTCAATGGATGGGAAGCCATTTCCGTTGGTGGATCGTGGTTTCAGCTTACTTCTAATCCACAAGTAATGTTCGATAACCTAATGGATATCCTCGAAGAAACTGCTTGTGGTGGAGGTGAGGGAGAAGAGGAATAAGTCTAATCAGCGAGAGATATCGTAACGATCATATGCGGCTTCAACGCCTTGTCTGTTTAGTCTCTCTAGTCGAGGATGATAGGTTCCAAAGAAATGGTCATAGAGGGGAAAGGCGATACCAAAATTCTTCTTCATTAGCCCCTCATCAGTAATATGGTTATGATGTATATCATGATTTCGTCTGGCTTTTAAAAACCATTTTTTTAAAAGAGGATTCCGAAGAAACCATATATTCTTGAGGTGCATCCGATCATGCAAATATCCAAACAGAAAGATGGAGTATGAAATTAGTATTGCCTCTGATCCAAGTATCTCTAGCCAAGTAAGCCCGATAGCCCACTCTCCTAATGCAGTCGCTGCAATCAAAACAATAACTGGGATAAGCCACTCTAAGCCTATTCCTGCGACGTGGAGATGAGCTCCTGTATCCTGAACGTATTCTTTTGTTCGCATCCTTCTTCCGGGGCCATAACTTTTTAAATGATGATTCATATGACGCTGCGAAAGCCACCGCAACCGATCGCTATGCATAAGGACATGAAGCCAGTAGCCATAAAATTCTACTAGAAACCATGACCCTATGATTATAGCTATTACACGCACTGCTCTTTACATGTTTTAATGCTCATTTTAATCGCCTCCGTAAGTGATCCAAAGTTCAATGGACTCTTCATATTCGTCTATCTCTTCTGACTCCATAGCCTCAAGGGCCTGATCCAAATATTTTATATCATCTAAATATCTTGCGTCTTCCATGGGCAATAACCTTATTTCTTCTGGAGCGGTTTGAGCTTTTCCTCAATGCAGCTATTCATCCCTTCCCTATTACAACTTCTTAGCCACTTCATAGAACACTCAGTTACCGCAGCTCGAATTACGGGATGAGCAGTCAGACACTCTCTTCCACAAATTAACAGATCATGGTCGCTGTATGGCTTTCTCGAACATATCGCCATTAGCTTGCAGGAACTGCGACATTTCAACTCGGCGGGACTTGCGGTTGGTACGGCCTTAGGCTGAGATTTCGAAGTAGTAGCACAGCCGGCGATGGCCAAGGAAAGGAACAGGCCTAAGCAAAGAAGTAATTTGTTTATCTTTTTCATAGTTAAATCTCCCTATAATAATCTTATATTTATTAGTATAAACCAGGGAGCTAATATGTGATATTTGCTTAATTTAAAGCCTTCATAAATCTCTTTGTTGATTCCCAGTCTATAGAGGTATAAGGCTCGACCCATATCATTGATTCCAGCAAAACTGGATGTCCCCTAAATTGGGACAGGCTAAGGGCAAATACTATTCCTACAAAATTCCCCTTTGAGTCAAAAACACAAGAGCCAGAAGTAACAAATAGTGGGTTTTGATTAGATTTCCCAAGTAAATTGTTAACAACCTCTAAAACTTTAGAAGAATAAGATAACATTCCAATGTAGGGATTATTTTGAACGCTTAAAGAATCATAAAGCTCTAAAATATATTTACGGTCAATCTCTTCTAGGGCTTTAATACCTTTAGAGAATTCATTGCCAACAAACATCTCAAAATTATTATTACATGCCGATGGTACTTTCAAGAATTTTGGCGAAAAAATAATCATTTAGATTATGTTGCAATTCGATTTGCACGCTCGAAAGACATCCCAATGGACTGGAAAAGAGTCAAAGTGATATGAGGGCCTCTCCAAAAAAATGTCGTAACTGTACACTTTTGAGGTGTTTTTGAGGGCGTTCCGTACTCGTTGGATCTGGGACCGTCTAGTTATTTTTCGCGTGTACTAGAGGCATAAACTCGTTCAGAAATAAAAACCTAGATTGATTCGAACCCGGGATCTCGCATAATTAAATAAAACAAGTTGAAAAATCGCCCAAATCGGCTTTAAAATGATCATTGTCGTTAATGCCCTGGGACACTGATTGTTATGCTCTGGGACACGCAACGAAGTGCTCACTTATCTCATTTTGTTCTCTATTCTTCACAAAGTCTAAACAATGTTTAAAATGTTTGGAAAAAAAATCATCAAAATTTTAAGTTTTATGTCGATTTTAAGTTTGCTCTCAGATTTCTCGGGGAGGGGAGGGAGGGAATGATGTAGAACAAGCTATTTACTTCGTCCGCCCTTATCAAGTTATCAAGTCATGTCGCTGAACGTTAAGTTGACAACTCCGCTGCAACCCCGTTGAAATAGAACGGGGGATACACTCGTGTAGCAGTGAATATCAGTTTTGACGCTGGACACCTGACGCGAACGACCGGCTGAGTGTTTGAACGTAGGCTATGGGTCACCTATGGCTCCGCTAGGTACGTGGTTGCCATAATCTTGGGCTCTGAATGTTTTTAGAAGGCGATCTATGTTGAAATGAGCGAAACCAGAAGGTGAAGGTAGAGAAAATTTCTTATGTTGGAGATAATCACAATATTCGTAAAATAGTTATTGACAATGGAACAGTGACGACCCTTGCAGGATCGGCTGATTCTGGTAATACGAATGACAACGGAACTTCCGCTAGGTTTGAATACCCCTACGGAATTACAACAGATGGAACTAACCTTTATTTAGCTGATCGGAGCAATCATCAGATTC
>CAJXDJ010000147.1 GCA_913052045.1 uncultured Dehalococcoidia bacterium | reverse complement strand
TTGATGGCACCCGCCGCTTTTAAACGAGATATTGCCGTACAGTCTTTATCTGGGACCCGATGTTCAAATACTTTAGACTGTCCTGTTGTGCGTACTCCTTGCGTGTCATATAGATCTTTATGGGCCAATGGAATTCCATGGAGTGGTCCTCTATAGTGGCCCGAAACAATTTCATTCTCAGCCTGTCGAGCTTCTTCTAAAGCAGATTCTGTTAATATTTCTAGGTAGCATAGGGTCTCTTGGTCTACATTGGTTATGCGTTCGAGAAAGCTAGTCGTAAGTTCTACCGGAGATAGTTCCTTTGATCGAATCATCGAGCTGGCCTTATCTATGGTAAGGAAATATAGCGGATTACGGCTCATTCTCGTTCACCAATTGGACCAGGCAGAAAAACCCCAGTGACTTCAGCGACATCTAAGTCAAGATTGTGCATGTCCTCAAGTTGTGACAAGTATTGGACATATATTTCTTTGAGTTCATCAATCCGATCACTCGTAAGTTCAATGCCTACTCTTTTCAAAGAGTTGCGTATGGTAGAAGCTTCAATTGAGTTCATGATAACCCTCCAACATTCATCGTTATAGACTCATTAAACTGCAGTATATGGAAGCTATATAGGTGGGGCAATAGGAAATCAGGATTTGCCTAAACTATTTGCAATTTGAACATGCTATGAAAGGTTATTTGATTGCAACTTGTAGAAAACCTAGAATGTTATGGAACGATCAAGAGGAAGAATGATGTTTATACCTAGTGAGTATGCGCGCCCTGAATTCCTGGTGGATACATCGTGGGTCCAGGAACACTTAAACGATACCAATCTCAGGATTGTCGATTGTGACCTGCCCGATCAGTTTCAACGAGCTCACTTGCCTGGTGCCGTGGTCCAACAGGATCACTATCAGAAAAGGGCGAAATCCGGGGGGGTGGATATTTACAATACTGAAGAGTTTTCTATCTTCGCAGAGGAACTCGGAATCGATGATGATACTTTAGTAGTTGCTTACGATAATTCAATGGGTCTTTATGCTGCTAGGCTGTGGTGGGCATTAAACTATTATGGCCATGACAGTGTAAAAATAATGAATGGCGGATGGCGTAAATGGTTGAGAGAAGGGAGACCTATCACAGCAGAGGTTACATTTCCTATCGGCGAATTTAAATTTACCGCTGAATCCAATTCTACTTTGATAGCTACTAAACAACAAATCTTAGAAGATTATAAAAACCCAGATGTGGTAATTTGGGACGTACGTAGTAAGGGAGAGTTTCTAGGTAAAACGACTCGTGGAAATAGACGTCCTGGGAGAATACCTGATGCCGTACACCTAGAATGGGTGAATAGTGTTGATAATGATACCCATGTTCTTAAATCCGCTTCCGAGTTACGAGCTATGTTTAAGGAACATGGGATCACTCCTGATAAGAAAATAGAAGCGCATTGACAGGCAGGCATCCGTGCTGCGCATGGAACTTTTGTCCTAAAACTTTTGGGCTATCCATCTGTTTTCAACTATGATGCCTCTTGGGCCGAATGGGGCAATGTGGATGATACCCCGATCGAAACTTAAAGAATGAAAACTTAATAAGTTTTAGGAAAGTCTAGTTAGATAAGGGATTATTGGGGTTATCTAGCAGCGGTATTTGATGGGCCTCGTTGATAATAGGCTTCTTCCAATAGCCTCTCCAAAATTTGTGGAGCAGAGGAGTCCCGTAAGTTAAGAGATGAGATGGACATTGCTCGGAATAATACGCCTGTACTGACCTTTATTTGCACTTTTTTGCCTTGGTCTGGTAGAGGAACCCCTAAGGCTTCTGCCATGAACTTTGCACCCCATTTCCCTACTAACGAGTTATAGCATCTGGTTAAAACCCTTCCATTATGTAGTAAAACAACACCCGATTTCCCATGTTTAAGGGTTACTGGGACATGATGCCTAGGAACGTCGAGTATTTTTTCCGCGTATTCCCATGCTCGAGCTCTACTAACCGTCATAATAAACTCCATGGCTGAAGGAACAAGGATTATGCTAATAGTTGAGATATATCCAAAGAACGGATTAGAGCCTATTTGGGTGTATCTGTCAAAAATCTTCGGATTCGGCTTCACTCTTTCTTTCGTTGACAAACTTTAACACTTCGCCCGAAAGTTCCAAGGCTCTCCCTGCCTCGAGTTCGTCAAATGCATCTGATGGGGTACCACTTGGTAGGTAATCTGGATATCTCGTTATGTAGTGATATTTATCTAAAAAAATAGCTGTAGATTTCAGTACGTCGAACATTACATCAAATATCTTGGCATCTTCTAGAAGGTCGGCCATCGAATGCCCCCAAACCATTTCAGCTCCTCTAAACATTAAGTATCCTTTGAGGGCTTTTTCTGCGGATTGCTGAGACAAAAAACATGCCAGGTTGTATCGTTTCCCTTCGAGTAAGTAGCCAGCATCTGACAGATCGTGCACCGCTTGTTGTATCCATCTATTTCCTTCTTTTGTTCGGTCATTGTTCATAGATTAGTTGACCTTCCTTGATTTCTTTACTGAGTGCCGTGTTGGAATGTGATATTTCCTCAATTTCTTCGGGGGTATAATGAAGAAACTCGACAGCAACGGTTGGCCACAAGTGTCCATAGAAAAAGTCAGCTCTACGAACGAATGGCCGGTCCTCTGGCATAATCATGACTAATCTTAATGTAGTGTTAATGGATACAGAACCGGGGTATAGTGGGTTCAAAAGTATGCATTTTTGCACCCCTAGTTGAGGCAATTCTCCTACTATTCGGTCCAATTCTTTCTGAAGTTGTCCAGATCTGTGGTGTGAGAATCCAAGCATCATTGGCATAATAGTTAATCCCAATCCAAAATCAACATATGGGTTTCTTTGGGTCCGTGGGCTCCAACTACCAAAACTTGTTCTATGTCAGCGGTTCTACTCGGGCCAGAAACGAATGTCATATAGTTTCCTCCGTTTCCGCTATAGTACTCTAATCTCCTGAACAAGTAGATATCCTCTTGAGATTCCAGAATTACCGATCGTTTGACTAGTGCCATGTGTATATTCGGAGTGAGCGAAGTTAATCTTCCTGATCCCTTTTGACTAACTAATACGACAGAACCGGTTTCTGCAATAGCAGGATCAGCCCCTATTACCCCTAATTCGGCCGTAGTAGGATCAAATATTTTTTCGTCGGTACGAATCACTTTCTTGATTTCGTGTTTTTTGACTTACCCATATGGCCTGGAGTTCAGGGTAGCAAAGGTAAGAAACAGGGGCAAGGTTGAAACAGTCAGTTGTGGACATCATAGAAAAACGAAAGGCGCCGTATTCGTGCATATTACGGCGCCTTTCATAATTTGTTCTAATCTTCTAGTTTATTTTTTCGTATCCTTACTGAATGGGGTGGTTATTATGACTTTTACCCCTGATATCGTACCTGAAATTGCGTCTCTAACTGCCTTAACCGATGTATCGCCCAGACTACTAGCGGCTTGTACCGCACCGTTTGCGGCGGCAGAGGCGGCGTCTTCAGCTTTAATGCCTACGCTCTTAGCTCCTTCTATAGCTCCCTCAACGGCATTACGAGCAGCAGCAGTAATATCACCGCCTACCTCTGCTGTTCCTTTGACTATGCCGCTTGCGGAACCATGAATTGCTGAAGTCACATCACCTGTAATTTCGTGAGCCCCGGTAATGGTACCTCGTATAGTATTCTTAGCTGTCATACCCAAGTTTACGCCAATGTCCTTGGTTCCCTCTATAGCGCCTTTGGAAACAGAGAAAGCCATATCCTGCGCACTTAGGTTCAATTCTTTGGTAATG
>CAJXDJ010000146.1 GCA_913052045.1 uncultured Dehalococcoidia bacterium | reverse complement strand
CGATTCTATAGCAAAACTATCAATTTCTAGCATTTTCCCCCACTATCTGGAATAAAACTCTACAATTAAACGGGTATCTATTGTTGTTACCAAGTCGGCCTCTTCTGGAAGCCTTCTTACATTAGCTGTGAGCTCTGCAACATCAAGCTCTAACCATTCAGGTATCGGGCGCTTTGGGAGATCCTGAACTACAGCCTTTACGTAGGTCTTCTCTTTTTTAGATTCCTTCCAAGCTATTTTATCTCCCGGCCTGACTCTATATGAAGGTATATTGGTGTTCTTGTCACCTATGGTAAAGTGACCATGAATCACCAACTGTCTGGCCTGTCTCCTTGAGTCAGCAAATCCAAGTCTATAAATTACGTTATCGAGTCTGGTTTCGAGTTGATTTAACAGATAACTACCCGTAGATTCAGACTGGTTAAACGCCTTGTCCATATAATTACTAAATTGGCGCTCCATCACTCCGTACATGAAACGCGCCTTCTGTTTCTCTTTAAGTTGAACCCCATGATCCGAAATCCGACGACGACGATTAGACCTCTCACCTGGAGCGGTACGCCTTCTATCCACAGCACACTTAGGTGTGAAGCACCGGTCTCCTTTAAGGAAAAGTTTTTCCCCTACCCTCCGGCAGCGCCTACAAGCTGGTCCAGTATATCTTCCCAAGTCCTTCTCTCCTTAAACCCTTCGTCTTTTCGGTGGCCTGCAACCATTGTGAGGGACAGGCGTTAGGTCCTTTATAGTAGTAATCACCATACCCGCGCCTTGAAGAGAGCGAATTGCTGCTTCTCTTCCAGCGCCGGGCCCCCTCACGATCACTTCCAACTGCCTTAATCCCAAATCGAGCGCCCGTTTTGCACACTGCTCTGCAGCTCTCTGAGCAGCAAATGCAGTACCTTTTCTAGATCCTTTGAACCCACTTGTGCCAGCGGATGCCCAAACAATGACGTTACCTTGTACATCAGTAAGTGTTACAAGAGTATTATTAAACGTGGCGTAAACAAATGCTTTCCCATTAGGGAAAATCTTTTTGTCTCTTTTCCTGCTTCTTTGTCTAGTCATATTTTAATCCCATCTATTTCTTCATACCTGTCTTGCGACCCCTACCTGCGACTGTCTTTTTAGGACCCTTTCGTGTCCTCGCATTAGTCTTTGTTCTTTGACCTCGAACTGGGAGTCCCCTACGATGACGTAGACCTCGATATGTGCCAATTTCTATTAGTCGCCTGATAGTCATAGTGGTTTCCCGTCTTAGATCTCCCTCAACCCTATATTCCTTGTCTATAATTTCCCTAATACGATCGATTTGGTCCTCACTGAGCTCCTTAATCCTTGGAGCCGGATCATCACTGATTCCTGCTTTCTCCATAACCTGACCCGCCATATAAGGGCCGATACCATATATCCTAGTTAGGGCAACATTAGTCCTTTTGTTTTCTGGAACGTCTACACCAACAATTCGTACCAATTAATGCCCCCTTATCCTTGACGCTGAGCATGCCTAGCATTTTGGCATATAACTCTTACCGCCCCTTTTCTTTTTATAATGCGACACTTGCCACACCTGACTTTCACTGACGCTTTTACTTTCATATTTTACTCTTGAATCTACTCTACTGGAATATGTCCAGAGGCGGCTTGATATCAATCACATAACCTTTTGCGGCTTAATATTATACTACGACGCTATTTAAATCGATAGGTAATACGTCCTTGTGTTAAATCATACGGGGACAGTTCCACGAGAACTCGGTCACCATTAAGTACCCGGATGAAATGTAATCGTATTTTTCCAGAGACATGCGCCAAAACTTTATGCTTATTGGGAAGCTCGACTCTGAACATACCATTAGGTAAGGCTTCTGTCACGATACCTTCTACCTCTATACCTTCTTTCTTTGCCAAAATTCTCCTTTACATAACACCGGTCGTAATTTCCGGTCCACTTTCAGTAATAATCACAGTATGTTCAAAATGAGACGATAGACTTGAATCTGCAGTCACAACGGTCCACTGATCATCCAGCACACGTGTGGTAGCCTCTCCGATATTCAGCATGGGTTCTATCGCTATAACCATACCTGGTCGCAAAAGGTCACCCATACCGGATGGTCCGTAGTTCGGTATTTGGGGATCTTCGTGCAGGAAGCGCCCTACTCCGTGGCCTACATATTCACGAACCACCGAATACCCTCTAGAAATCGCATAAGCTTCTACCGCAGCCCCTATGTCGCCAGTTCTATTTCCAGGTATTGCTGCTTTTATCCCTTCATCCAAGCTAATCTTGGTTGCTTCTATTAGATCCATTGCATGACGTGATATGTCACCAACAGGTAAGCTGACAGCGGCATCTCCTATGTAACCATCCAACGTTGCCCCAACATCCAGTTTAATAATATCCCCCGCTCGGATTACTCTGTTACAGGGAATCCCGTGTACGATTTCCTCATTAAGCGAGGCACAAATCGAAGCCGGAAAGCCGAAATATCCCTTAAAAGTTGGAATTGCACCCTGTTTCCTTATTTCACGCTCGGCTATGATATCCAAGTCTTTAGTAGTTAATCCTGGTCTAAGTGCCTGCTTAAGGGCCTCGTGAACCGCAGCTACTACTTTGCCAGCGCGTCTGACGGCATCTAATTCTTCATTAGATTTAATTGTAATCCCCCCAGTATAGGTCGAAGGCGAGTTAGATGCCGTTTTAAGTGATAGTTTTTGTTGCATTGCTATAAATTTTACGTTAATTATCAGTTTTTTTAAAGTGTGAATCGCTAATACTTGAACGAACTTAAGACCATGGTCCGATTTATCGTTTAGAGACTAGACGTCAAAACACCCCTCATTCTAAGCTGAACCTCTTCGATATCTCCCAGTCCATCGATTTCTTCAAACTGTATTCTATCCCGATAATAGTCAATCAAGGGCTCCGTCTCTTGTCGAAAAATCTTCAGCCTGGTCTTGATTGTATCAATCGTATCATCTGGCCTACCCCTATTGAGCATCCGTCGAATCAAATGGGCTTCTGGTACGACTAGCAATAAGGAGAGATCTGCGGCTGAATTCCTACCTTGAAGTAAATCATCTAAACTTTCTGCCTGAGCAAGATTTCGAGGAAATCCGTCTAGCATGAACCCGCTAGAGCAACTGGAATCCAAAACAGCCTCTGTAACCATCTTAATAGTTATCCTGTCTGGAACTAATAAACCCTTTTCCATAAACTTGCTGGCTTTGGTGCCAAGTTCTGTGCCCCGTCTCAAGTGGTCTCGAAAAAGATTTCCAGAAGCTATGTGTTTGAGTCCAGTGAATTCTGAAAGCATTTGTGCTTGGGTTCCCTTGCCAGATCCTGGAGGCCCCAGTAAAACAATTCTACAATAAGTAAGATTCTTCATCTTAGAAAACCTTCGTAATTTCTCATCTGCAATTGAGCTTCCAATTGACGCAGGGTATCTAAAGCAACTGATACCAAAATTAACAGGCTGGTGCTACTCAATTGCAATGCTTGAAGATTAGTGAAACTAGAGGCTAAAAATGGTATTACAGCTATAAACCCTAGGAAAAGGGCTCCGCCTACGGTCAATCTTAAAATTACGCGATTCAAATAGTCTTGCGTTGGTCGACCGGGCCGTATGCCGGTGACAAACCCACCGCTTTTTTGTAGATTTTCTGCCAAGTTTTGTTGTTGAAATGTGACAATGGAAAAGAAAAACGTGAAAGCACACCGTAATTCCGAAATTAGTCGGCAGCTCCGGAAAAGAAAGAGACACATTTGAATCTAATTGCTAGTTCCAAATTGTTTGGTGCGCTTGGGAAGGAAGGGAAGC
>CAJXDJ010000145.1 GCA_913052045.1 uncultured Dehalococcoidia bacterium | reverse complement strand
CGACCTGATGGATTATTGGGATGACGTACGTCGAGAAACCCGGGATTTCCTAAAAGATCTGAACCTGAAACTTTTTGATAACATCCCCAGAACTAAACGCCCTGAGATGACAGTAAGGGCCGTATTTAGGCATCTGATTGCTGAGATTAATCAGCATTTGACCCATATCGCACGAATGACCGACCTAATCGGGGAGGCCAAGGCTAACATAAATTCATTAAGCAGATTTAATAAGCAGTCCATCCCCCATCAATTACCAATTCAGACCCAGTGATATATGAGGATTCATCTGAGGCTAAGAATAGAGCGCCATACGCGACGTCACATGTGTTTCCAATTCTTCCTAGTGGAATCTTAGATAAGGCACCAGACATTAAATCTGGATTTTTAAAGATATCAGAGGCCATAGCAGTGTCAATAGGCCCTGGGTGAATTGAATTACATCTGATATTTTCTTTGGCGTACTGAACTGCTATACCCTTTGAGAGGGCTCTCACTGCTCCTTTGGAAGCATTGTAAGACGGATGAGTGGATGTTGAGCCTACTAGGCCCATTTGGGATGACATGTTTATGATCGACCCAAATCCCAAATCGATCATGTGTGGAATAACCATCTGAATACCAAGCAAACACCCAAATATATTCACATTCATAACAGCATCCCAAGCTTGAATATCCAATTTCATGTGCCAAGCCGCACCGCTAATACCGGCATTGTTGACCAATACGTCGACCTTTTGGAACCTCTCCACGGTATGTCCAATCATCCTATTCCAATCTCTTTCACTTCTTACATCTAGATGGCTATACATAGCCTCAGCCCCTTTAGAAATTAACGAATTGACAACAGCGGAGCCTAATTCATCATCTATATCTCCGATAATGACTGTGGCACCCTCTGAGGAAAAAACCTTAGCGATTTCGGCTCCTATCCCGGACGCTCCACCGGTCACTATTGCTACCTTACCTAGAAGTCGCATTACTGTGCTACCCAACCTCCATCAACCAGCAATTCAATGCCGGTAACATATGACGATTCATCCGAGGCCAAATACAAAACAGCCCAGGCTACCTCCTTTGGTCGTCCAATTCTTCCCATTGGGATTTTATCAATTAGTCGAGCCAAGAATTCTTTGTCTGAACGAGCTGTTTCTGTCATCGGAGTATCAACTGGGCCAGGATGAACAGAATTACAGCGCACGTTATATGATGCATATCTGACAGCTATGTTTTTAGTTAATATCCTGACCGCCCCTTTTGAGGCCTGATAGGCAGGATTACTACTACCAGCCCCTACAAAACCTAATTGAGAAGAAATATTGATAATCGATCCTCTTTTAGCTGAACTCATGCTCGGTAAAACATGTTTGCATCCCAAAAAGACTCCAGTCACGTTAACGTCCATAATACGATTCCATTCATCTAACGACAGGGTTTCGACGTGGCCATCGGTTGTTAGTCCAGCGTTATTTACCAATATATCAATCTTGCCATATTCTTCTATCGCATATGAAACCAAATTTTCCCAATCTTTCTCCTTTCTTACATCTAGTTTTAGAAATGTGCATTTCCCGCCATTCTTTCTAATTTCAGATGCCGTCTCTAACGACTCTTCTTCCAAAATATCGCCTATAATTACATTGCATCCCTCACTAGCAAACAATTTTGCTTCTGCTGCTCCCATACCACGAGCCCCCCCAGAAATGACAGCCACTTTATCATTTAATCGCATAAACGCTCCCTTTAAAACAAATTGCATTGACAACTGCATAATACAAGAATGGCAAAAAGGGCTCAACTTATCTTGTCTCGCGATCCCTGATCAATTGTTTTGTTTGAAAAGGGGTGTATAATGTAGTCAGCCTTTGGAATTCTGTATCTAGAGGCCAAAGTTTAGATTGAAAAGAGGACTTACATTGGTAGAATTGTCAGATAAGGAAGTTACTTGCGGGGATTGTGGCTCGACTTTCACTTTTACGGTTGGAGAACAAGAGTTTTTCGCTACTCGAGGCTTTACTAACGAGCCGAAAAGATGCCTGAGCTGCCGTTCAAGTCGACGATCTCAAAGAGGATCATCGGGCGGAGGCGGAGGCGGATCATTTTCCCAAAGGGAAATGTTCGAGGTAGAGTGTGCGGAATGTGGGACGACCACCACAGTGCCGTTTCAGCCCCGTGGAATAAAACCAGTATATTGCCAGCCATGCTTCGCTAAAGTTAAATCCGGCGACGCCTAGTTTATCCACACTGGTGTTCTCTAATCTCCATGCCTTAGATGTGGCGGGGTATTTTGCGCCTGTGAATCTACGCTTCGAAAATACCTAGTTCTTAGCAGGCCACCAAGAACTTTAAAGATCTTCGTTAATTTATAGGGTTTCTATAGACTAAGGACAAATATTATAATTTATATCTTATTAAATTATGATATTTGAGCACAAAGATAGAATAAGTGCCTTAAATGCTGGGGGGTAACGAATTTTGGCTGAGATTCGGGCGATAAAATGGGCAAATAACCGATTAATACTGTTAGACCAAACTAAACTTCCAACGCAGGAAATTTATACAGAGATTGATCATTACTCCAAAGCAGTTACGGCCATAAAAGAAATGCGGGTACGTGGAGCACCCGCTCTCGGAATTACTGCAGCATATGGTATGGTATTGGCAGCAATGAATTGGTGCCCAGATCAAGGCGACATTAATGATGTACTAACTCAGGCAGCTCTGGACCTCATAGGAGCACGTCCAACTGCCGTCAATGTAGCCTGGGCGGTCAAAAGAATGCAAGCTCTGGTACATACTACAATTAATCCCATTGAAGTTTCGAACCAACTGTTGAATGAAGCAAATCGATTGTTTTGCAAAGACATAGAAACAAACAAACTAATCGGAGGCCATGGATCAACATTAATCGAAAACAATTCGTCTGTTCTTACACACTGTAACACTGGCGCTCTAGCCACAGCTGGATATGGAACGGCTCTGGGAGTGATTAGACGGGCTTGGGAACAAAAAAAGAATATACAGGTCTTCCATACTGAGACCAGACCATTTCTTCAAGGAGCAAGATTAACGGCCTGGGAGCTGGCAAAACTTAATATACCAACTACAATGATTATAGATTCCGCTGTTGGTATTCTATTAAGAACAGGAAAGGTGGACTGTGTAATAACCGGAGCGGATAGAATCGCTGCTAATGGAGACACAGCAAATAAGATCGGTACATATACCCTTGCAGCCGTAGCTGCAGAGAACAAAATACCTTTTTACATAGCGGCTCCCACTAGCACAATAGACCTCACGATACCATCTGGAAATGCTATTCCAATTGAGGAAAGACCATCTGAAGAAATCACACATCTAGCGGGTACCGAGTTAACGCCCAAAGAAACCCATGTATGGAATCCTTCATTCGATGTCACGCCTCATTATCATATATCTGCTATCATCACAGAAACAGGTATAATTAGGCCTCCCTACATCGAGGGACTAGCCCAAGCCGTCATTAACTCAAATGAATAATTTATCTAGAGGTTTTGGATATGGATCAAGCTAGAATAGGAATTATTGGTGGAAGCGGTCTGTATCAAATGGATGGACTTCGAAATGTTAATAAGATCGAAATAACAACTCCTTTTGGGCAACCAAGTGACGCAATCACAGTAGGCACACTCAGTAATGAGACCGTGGCCTTTCTTCCACGTCATGGTCGTGGACATCGAATCAAGCCCTCCGATCTGCCTGTCAGAGCAAATATTTTCGCGTTGAAGACACTCGGTGTAGAAAGAATAATTTCAGTCAGCGCCGTAGGAAGTCTCAGGGAGAATT
>CAJXDJ010000144.1 GCA_913052045.1 uncultured Dehalococcoidia bacterium | reverse complement strand
CTGCCTCGTCGTTTCCGACGAGAAGATTCGCTATCCTCATCGCATATTGGTCCATTGCTCCGGAAACTGGCACCCCAAACCTCTGATATCCATGACGACCCAGGTCTTGTACTGTCGTAAGAAAACCTCCGTCTATAACTGTGATAGTTGGTGTCATGACTTGGTTGACTCGGTAAACCCATAATACTTACCAGAGGACACTAGTTTGGATATTCTGGTGAACTCATGTTCATCTATTGAAAAAAACTTTAGCTTATCTCCGGCGGCGAAAATAGCAGGAGGCTCACGATCCTGGTCGAATAAAATGAGAGGAGTTTGCCCTATGAGTCTCCAGCCCCCTGGAGAAATACTTGGGTAAATCCCGGTCTGTTGGTTAGCAATACCCACAGAACCTGCGGGGACTTGTTTTCGGGGAGACTCTAATCTAGGTGTCGCAATTTTTTCAGGCATACCACCCAGATAAGGAAACCCGGGAGAGAATCCCAGCATATAGACTTGATAGACTGGCTCGGAGTGTGTAGCAATGATCGTCTCGGCATCTACACCATGGTAATTTGCTACGAATTCGAGGTCTGGACCTCGGATTCCTCCATACATTGTGGGAATTTCTATCAGTCTACTTGAACCATCAATGATTTTGGGCGTCACTTTCCACGACTCTAGTAAATGTTTGTCCACATTCGCTTTGGATATCAGGTTTGGGTCGTAGCAAACTAGGAGAGATCTATAAGATGGCACCATATCGGTCACCCACGGAAATTGTTTTTTGTCTAAAACATCTAATAACGATCGTACTTTTTTATTTACCTCGGGTGATATCAGATTCTCGAATTCAACCGAAACACAACGATCCCCACATTGAACTATTAAAGGTAAGTTATCCATGGATTAAACCAAGTTGGCGATTGGGATTATGTCCACATCTTGTGCTTCCAGACCTGATTTTAGTGCTTGAGCCATTTCAATTGCTCCGGGAGTATCCCCGTGTAAACACAGGCTATCCGCTTCTATGTCCAAATCTTCGCCAGTTACCGTTTTTACCTTACCTTCAGTTACCAGTCTTATACTGCGCTTGACTACTTCGTTAATGTCATGCAAAACAGCCCCTGGTTCAGATCTTGGAGTTAACGTACCTTTGTTTGTCAAAGTTCGGTCTGCAAATGCTTCTCGCGCTACCCGTAAGCCAAAACTTTTTGCGATTTCAACCCATTTAGATCCTGCCAGTACAACCAAGATCAAGTTTGGATCTATGTCTTTTACGGCCTGGCAGATTGCTCGGGCCAAAGTTTCATCTTCTACGGCCATGTTGTATAAAGCGCCGTGGGGTTTAACATGTTGCAAGGCTTTTTTCTCAGTAAAAGCAGTTAGAGCCCCAATTTGGTAGGTAAGGTCATTTCGAACTTCTTCCGGAGACAAAAACATTTTGCGGCGTCCGAACCCCCCCAAATCCGGGAAACTAGGCTGGGCTCCGATCCCGACACCATGCGCTTCGGCCATATTTACCGTACGTCTCATCCATGTCGGATCGCCGGCATGGAATCCGCATGCTATGTTTGCGGATGATATATATTTGATTAACTCTTCATCGAAGCCTAATTTATATGGCCCGAAACTCTCACCCATATCTGCGTTAAAATCAATTTTGATTGTCATTCGACGACTCCCGTATTGTGTCCCAACAGGTATTATAGATATTAGGTGGGGAATGGGCTAGAGGGTAACTGGTTTCCTATACCAAGGTGGGGTAGAATTCCGGCGTATCCCAAATGAGATTCTTATCCTTAACCATATTCAATAATATCGACGTTAGTCTTGCGACGACTTTGACGATTATTGGCCTGGGAACGGCTTTCACTGTGTTAATTTCACTAATGGCATTTATCTTGATAATTAGGAAATGTGTAAGTCCTCTCGTTAATCACAGATCCGATAAACAAGATCCTACTAATGATAAAGCACTGGCTGCTGCAATTGGGTTGAGCCTTTTCTTGCATGAAGGAAATATTGAGAGTAGGGCGGATTGACGATGCAAGAACTTCACGAATTCATCAGCGAGACGGGATTAGCTAATTTAGATTGGCGGAACCTTATGCTTATGTTGGTTGGGCTTGGGTTTATTTGGCTTGCTGTATCGAAGAAAAATGAACCGTACGTTCTCTTGCCAATTGGCTTGGGAATTATTTTAGCAAACCTTCCACTCACTGGATTAGGGGATTACGGGAATAGTAACGAACTACAAAGCTCTGGAATATTTGGACTTATATTTCATTTTGCTTTGTCCCAATGGAATATCTTGCCGCCTATTATATTCTTAGGACTAGGAGCATTAACGGATTTCGGACCCATAATAGCTAATCCTAAGACGTTGCTTTTAGGGGCAGCTGCTCAAGTGGGAATATTTGTAGCATTTTGGGCTTCATTGGCTACGGGTAGATTCGATTTGCTTGAAGCTGCTTCGATTGGAATAATTGGAGGAGCAGATGGACCAACGACTATATTCACTTCAGCACGATTAGCACCAGAGCTACTTGGGATCACCGCTGTGACTGCATATTCCTACATGGCGAGTGTGGTTTTTATACAACCTCCCTTGATGAGGCTTCTGACTACCAAAAAGGAACGATCTATAGTGATGAGACCCATGAGATCTGTTTCCAAGCGTGAAAAAATTATATTCCCTATGGCCGCTATGGTTATCATAATTCTGTTCGTACCGGAATCTGCCGCCCTCATTGGAATGTTTATGATTGGAAATCTATTCAAAGAAAGTGGTGTTGTGCCGCGTTTGTTCAATTCGGTGTCCAACGAGATTCTCAATGTCGCTACAATCTTTTTGATGTTGACTGTAGGGACTCAACTCACTGCTGAACGTATATTTGATCTTGATACCTTGGCTATTCTTGGGTTAGGTCTCGGAGCTTTTGCGATTGGCAGTATGAGTGGGATAATCTTTGCTAAGATCATGAATATATTTCTAAAGGATAAAGTGAACCCTCTCATTGGAGCTGCAGGGGTGTCAGCTGTGCCAATGGCTGCTCGGATTGCACATATTGAAGGCCAGAAAGAGGATTCATCGAATTTTTTGCTGCCGCATGCTATGGGACCTAACGTAGCAGGGGTTATTGGTTCAGCTGTAGTTGCCGGTGTTTTCATATCCGTCTTGGGATGAGCAAGATGAGAACTAACCAATTGGTGTTTACTTAAGAAGGGATGTTAGTGACGAATGGATTCGTAGATCCTACCTTGGAGAGAAGAAAGAATGAGAGTACAAACCGTAGCTATCCTTAGCCCAGGAGACATGGGTCATGGAGTTGGCAGAGTGTTAAGAGAACACGGCTATACAATAATTACCTATGTTAAAGACCGTAGTATTCGGACTCGTCAACTTGCTAAGAAAACTGGTTTCAAAAACATTGACACCTTAGAGCTTTTAGTGGACCAGGCTGACTTAATATTGTCAATAATTGTTCCCTCAGAAGCTATAACTTTAGCCTATAACATTAGCAGAGCCTTAAAACGTTCGGGAAAGACAACATACTATGCGGATTGCAATGCTGTATCGCCTGAGACTAGTCGAAAAGTTGGTTCAATAATTCTGTGAAAACTGCAATACAGCTGGAACTGAAAGACACAAAATTTGAACGAAAACGTAAAGACCGTCATTTCATTGGGTTCAACTTCAAATTTTGTTGTTTTTTTTTCACGCACAGTGGACTCGCAGATGACCAAAATGGGTCTCATAGATGAATCAAGCCAAATTTTCCCCAATTGGGTGTTTGAGCGCAACGTGAGCTTACAATGAATCTACCGAGCGATGTTGGCGTCAGTAATAGTTGTCCATACTTCAGTTTCC
>CAJXDJ010000143.1 GCA_913052045.1 uncultured Dehalococcoidia bacterium | reverse complement strand
CTTGCTTCCTCTACTGTGTTAGCTGAACATACTATCGTTAAGACACGCCCACCAGATGTGACGAGCCGTTCTGGATGTTCCTTATCACGAGCAGTACCGGAATGAAATGCTAAAGTAGGCAAATCAATTTGATCTAAACCATTAATAACCTGACCTCTTCTATAACTACCCGGATAACCTCGGGACGCGAGCACCACCCCTACACTAGCACTATTTCTCCACTTAACGGATTTCAGATGAAGGTTGCCTTCTATTGAAGACATCACCACGTCTAACAAATCGCTCTCCATCATTGGCATTAATACTTGTGTCTCAGGATCGCCAAACCTGCAATTAAATTCTAATACCTTGAATTCGTTGTCTTTAACCATTAAACCTGCGTATAGGACTCCCTTATAGGGATATCCTTGTTCTGCCATAGCCTCAATCGCAGGCGTCATTACACTGGAGTGAACTTTAGAAGCAAATTCTGATCCCCACTCTGGTACAGGGGTAAAACTTCCCATCCCGCCGGTATTTGGCCCCCTATTGCCATCTAGTAGCCGTTTGTAATCCGAAGCCACCACCAACGAGGAGACCTGTTCCCCATCTGAAAACGCAAATACACTTATTTCTTTCCCTTCCAGATATTCTTCCACTACGACTGTCGAGCCTGCAGCGCCAAAAACTTTGTCTTCCATGCAATCATACAGTGCATTAATAGCTGCCTCTTGGTCTACACAAACTATGGCGCCCTTGCCAGCAGCTAAACCATCAGCTTTTACGACTAGTGGCCCTTCATGATTGGACAAAAATTTATATCCGTCACTATAGTTGTTAAAAATACGGTATTCTGGTCCAGGAATCCCATATTTAGTCATTAATGTCCTAGCAAAAGACTTGCTCGATCCCAATCTAGCCGATTCCTTTGATGGACCAAATATAAGCAGTCCGGATTCCTGAAATTTATTCACGATTCCTAACGCCAAAGGAACTTCTGAACCCACTACGGTGAGATCGATTTGGAAACGAGCCGCAGCCAGAGCCAATGTATTTATATCTTCAGCGGCGATAGGCAAATTAGTAGCTATTTGATCCGTACCACCATTGCCAGGCGCAACGAATATATGACTTACATTAGGACTGGATTTTAGTTTCCAAACCAAAGCATGTTCTCGGGCCCCTGAGCCCACTACCATAACCCTCATCTAATAATTACTCCCACTCAATAGTGCCCGGCGGCTTACTGGTAATATCATACGTAACACGATTTACCTCAGGTACCTCGTTTACTATACGACTGGATATCTTGCTTAACACTTCATACGGTAGCCTTGCCCAATCCGCCGTCATTGCGTCATCACTTTCTACCGCCCGGACTGCCACCACATGTCCATAGGTTCGGGAATCTCCCATAACACCAACACTTCTAGCATCGGTTAGCACAGCGAATGCTTGCCAAAGTTGGTCATAAAGATTAGCTGCTTTTATTTCATCTATTACTATCCAATCACAAGCTCTTAATATTTCTAGTTTCTTCTCGGTAACCTCGCCCAAAACCCTTATAGCAAGTCCAGGCCCCGGAAACGGTTGCCGGTTGATCATGGACTCAGGGAGATCAAGCGCCCTACCTACTCCCCTTATCTCGTCCTTAAAAAGGTTCCTTAGTGGTTCCAATAATTTAAGTTTCATTTCCTTGGGCAAACCACCTACATTATGGTGGGTCTTAATTTTGGCTGCGGATTTAGTCTCCGCTGTTTTACTCTCTATCACATCAGAATAGAGAGTGCCTTGGGCCAAAAAGTTGATGTTTGGAATACTTGCTGCTTCATCTTCAAATACCCGTATAAATTCTTCCCCTATTTTCTTCCGTTTATCCTCTGGATCGATTACCCCTTTCAATTTCTCAATAAATCTACGGGACGCATCTACATAAATAAAATTCATATTCAGATGTCGTTCAAACGTATTTTGCACCCGTTCCGCCTCTTCTAATCTAAGTAATCCGTTATTGACAAAAATACATATGAGTTGGTCGCCAACCGCTCGGTGTACTAACGCAGCAGTTACTGCCGAGTCAACGCCTCCAGATAAGGCACACAAGACTTTGCCATCACCTACCGTCTTTTTTATAGTTTCGACGGCTTCAGCGATCACATTTAGGGGAGTCCACTTAGCCCTGCAACCACAAATATCCACGAGGAAATTTTTTAAAATCTGTCTACCCTGGGGAGTATGGGCTACTTCCGGATGGAACTGGAGCCCAAAGATATCTTTGTCACCCCCCATAACGGCTATAGGAGAATTATCCGTATATCCTAGGGCCCTAAACCCTGGAGGAAGCCCCTGTATCTGATCTCCATGACTCATCCAAACCGGCATAGAGGGATCAAGGTGACCAAATAATGGAGATTCTGAATAGTTTTGATGAAGGACCGCATGGCCATATTCTCTCTTTGTACTCGGAGAAACCAAGCCACCTAGTTGATGGGCCAAAACCTGCATTCCATAACAAATACCCAAGATTGGAAGCCTCTTTTCGTAAACCCATGTCTGAGCTAACGGAGCATCGTCATCATACACACTGCTAGGACCACCTGAAAGAATGACCCCTTTAAGATTTATATGTTTCACAGCATCCCACTTATCTGTATGGGAAATTACCTCACAGTAGACATTCAGCTCTCTTACTCGGCGCGCTATGAGATGGCTATATTGTGATCCAAAGTCAATTATGACTACGCCTTCGGTGCTTTTACGAAGCTCGGTTTCCCTATCCGCTACAAGACCACCTTTTTTTTGGGCTATCTCTAAGTAACTAGAAAACTCCAGATGATCTGTAATCGCAATACGCCTACTTTGTGGGGTCTTTTTTTTGACCATTTAAGTCGTGTCGTTCACATGAAAAGTGGGCATTAACGCACCTGTAATGTTCAACTGGAAGCGGGAGTTTTGTGAGAGCGCTTTCAAGAGGCCTGTTCCACTTAATCTCCCTTCAATAAGGCTATATCCTATGCTATACTCAGAGCGCATATTCAGTCAAGCTATACGATGTTGGATAGACCTTGCAGCATAGCCTGTTTTCGCCACAAATATCAGATAATATTAACGAAGCCGTCATAGTGCTGCGCAATGGTGGAGTTATTGCGTATCCCACCGACACTTTATATGGACTAGGCGCCAATCCAAGTTCGGAAGAGGCTATCGAGAGATTGTTAACGGTAAAAGGCCGATCCAATTCCAAGGGATTACCCCTATTGTTAGACAATATCCGAACTGTAGAAACAATAGTCTCGGAATTTTCTGAAATCGCCCAAAGGATATCTGCACATTTCTGGCCAGGAGCTTTGACTCTCATATTGCCGGCAAAAAGTCACCTGAGCAAACTAATAACAGGCAATTCTAGAAACGTGGCTGTCAGAGTCCCAAACCACCCTATTCCGAGAGCGCTAGCAGCCGCTATTGGGGGCAGTATAATCGGAACTAGTGCCAACCTCTCCAACAGGTCTAACCTCCTTAACGCCAACCAAGTTTCTACCATTATTGGAGATAGATTAGAATTCGTTTTGGACGGTGGCCCGATAGAAAATGATGCTCCATCGACCGTGTTGGATCTCACGGGAACCAGACCTTCAGTAGTGCGTATAGGCGTTCTTTCTATACGGGAGATAGAACATACGACAAGCATCAAGTTCGAATAGAAAAATGAATGCTATAGATAATATTAACCCTTCCAAGAAAAACTCTACCCCTGAAAAGGTGTATGCCGATTTCAGTACTGCCATAAATGAGCAAGTCGAATCTATTTTTTTAGACAAAGCTGGAAATCTCTACGACATGATGAAATACCAGTTGGGTTGGATTGATCCCCACGGAAATTTAGTTTCCCCCAGAAAGCATTCATTTCTGTTG
>CAJXDJ010000142.1 GCA_913052045.1 uncultured Dehalococcoidia bacterium | reverse complement strand
TTAGTCCTGAAGGAGATTTCATAAAACGTTGGGGAGTTAGAGGAGAAAAAGAAGGTGAATTAAACTTTCCATCAGGCATAACAAGTGATGATAATGATCTTCTTTATATAACTGATAATCTGAATAACCGAATTCAGATTATGACACTTGAAGGTGATTTTGTAAAAACGATTGGTGACGGTCTCTTCAGTCGTAGAACTCATGGTCTATATATCACCCATGACGATTTTCTATTAGTTGCTGATGATGGCTTGCACACTATCCAAAAATTATCTGTAGACGGAGACCAATTGCTGGAAATCGGAGAAAGGGAACAGCCCAAGCCACGCTGGTCCGGCCAACCATTCAACAGGCCAACATCCGCCGCGATTCGCCCGAGTAACGGAGATATATACGTCTCAGATGGGTATGGGAACGCGAGAATACACGTCTACACCGGCTCAGGAGAATATAAGTTTTCTTGGGGGAGTTCTGGAATAGATCCTGGACAATTCATAAGACCACATAATATAGCAGTAGACGCTAATGACAGAATTTATGTTGTTGATCGCGAGTGCCATCGGATCCAACTATTCGATCCTCTTGGCAACTTTATAACCATGTGGAATAACATACACCGACCTGACGCAATGGTACTCTGGAAGGATAATGTCTACATAGGAGAACTGAATGGGATAGCAGGAGTAGACGACGCTCCAGGATTAGGACATCGGGTCAGTATTTACGATTTGGAAGGGAATTTAGAGTGCCGTTTTGGAGCCGAATACGAAGGCCAAGGTCCCGGTGAATTCGTTGCACCACATGGTATCGCAGTAGATTCCAGAGGAGGCCTATATGTATCAGAAGTCTCTTATACCATACGAGGGTCGCGAGAAGAGCCAAAACGAGAGATGAGAAGTTTTTCCAAATACGACCGTGTCTGGTAGAGATCCGAATACCAGATCGTATAATCACCAAGATAAAATTTTAACCGCCTAATTGTTGAAATTGGATATCGACGGTGGAAACATTTGGTCTATGTCACGACCACGCCAGTCCCACGAAACAATGCCAGTTTTATATTTTAACCATGAGGTTTGAGCCCTGTTCTTAAGTTCAGATTCATCAATGCCGTTTACATGCCCTGATTCTACTACAACTTTACCGTTAACAATCACAGTATCACAATCACGGCCAGTAGCAATGTGGATCAGTGTCCTCATAGGGTCATCTATTACGCCCAGGGCCAACCCTGATAGGTCAAATATAGAAATATCAGCCTTACATCCAACGGCTAATCTCCCCAAATCTTCGCGACCTAAGGCTTTGGCCCCACCTATTGTAATTGCATTATAGACCTCCTCTATAGTCCCAACATTTCTACTTCTGTCCAAAGCTTTATTCAAAAGAGCCGCAAGTCTAATCTCTTCTATAAGATCGGGAGGGAATGTATCGGTCCCTATGCCCATATTGATTCCAGCACCAATATATCTACTAAAAGATTCGAATACTGCGCCGGCTCTTGAAATTACCAGCGGACAATGACAAACGGAAGTCTCGCTATTTGCCAAAATACTAAGGTCATCCTTTGCCTCCTCCCCTGTATCACTATGCCCAGCTATGTAGATGCAATGGGTTAGACATACATTAGGCCCCAAAAAGCCCACATCATCCAGCCATTCGATCATTGTCCGCTTAGGATTACGTGATTTAAACTCTCTGTATTCCGTCAGATATTCCGAAAAATGGGACCGTACATGGAGTCCTCCTAGCTGTTTAGATTGCCTCATGGTTTCCTTAAGAAGGTCATCGGAGCAACGGTCCGTACGGGCAGGAAACAGGAATCCTGTTAGGAGATCATTGTCCTTTAACTTTAGATATTTAATAAGATCCAGTGATTTATCTAAAGCATATTGTCCCTTTTTACTATCCCAGATTATTCCAACGGACCCATCTGTATCAGTATAACTGCACCCTTCTTGAAAGAAGGCAGCAATCCAAGCACGGGCTCCCATCTTCTCAGAGGCTTCGGCTAAGGCATATGGCTCTGGGCCAGCCTCACTCCATCTTTTGGTGGCACTAGAAGTTACAGACGCAAAACTTGTGCTTCCGCTTTTTAAGAGAGTTGCTACTGAGAATTCTGCACTGTTTATAAAATCCTGATCTGTCCAGAGAGATGGTTCCGTTTCGTTCATCACAAAATGTTTGGGCTTGGGAAGCGCCTCTCCGTCACCACTGTCCATTTTCAAAAGTTGGAGATCTAAATTAGCAATACAATGAAGATTAATCAATCCGGGAGACACTATTTTACCACTGGCATCGATTATCTTATCCGGAACAGGAGAATTGGGATCTCCCTGAAATCCTACAAATATTACTTTTTCATTCTCAAAAACCACCGTTCCTTTATTTATTACCTGGTGCTTTCCGTCTAGCCATGCCACTACCCACTCACCATCTATTGCAGTTTTCATTATTTTGCTTGTCCTTTTTTATTATCAAAAAAGTCTATCAGCAAGCCTGGTCAGTTTATAAAACGGAGCCTTGGCTATACCAATTGATTACCTCGCCACCCGAAGCTTTCCATACACTATGACGACTGACTATATGATCTAACGCTTCATCAAAATACCCTATTCGAAAAGGTTGGCCCATTATCCATGGATGAATATGTAATACCATGAGCCTGCCGGATTTACTGGAGTCATGGTATATCCGATCAAAAGCCATGCTTATCATTCTTGCATAAGCATCCACTTCGAAGCCCCTATCGTGAAGTGCAAACTGATCATCTAAATCCAAGAGAAGCGGTAGTGAAAAAAGCTTTCCTACAGGGGTTGTCATTAAATACGGTTGTTCGTCATTTACCCAGTCACACAAATACTCGATTCCCGATTCGGCCAAAAGTCTCGGCGTAATAGAAGATTCTCCATATTCGATCCCCAACCACCCCTTGGGCCTGGATCCGAATGCCTTTTCTATAACATCCATCGTTCCGTTTATGTAAGATAGTTCGCTTTCTTCAGTCATACGACTTGATATAATTTGACTAAGCGAAATCCCATGGGCAATAACCTCACAATCCCGTTCCGAAATGTATTTAACGAGCCAAGGGTAATTTGTGATCGTTATAGCATCTAGCGCCACAGTAGGTCTGATACCGTATTTTTCTAAAACGTCTAGTACTCTGAATATACCAACCCGGTGACCATAATCCCTATGGGACATATTCCGGTAATCTGGCATCCCACGGGAATATAGAGATGGTAGGTGGTATGCCCCTTGGGGTGGTTCCGTTTCAATGCATTCTAGATTTACAACAACAGCCAGAGCAACCCTATCACCACTAGGCCATTTAATCGATGGCCTAGTGGTGATAGGGTTCCATTCGTAATGTGGGTGATCCATCCCCACGATACCCCTTTCAGCAGGCACGTTATATTCCACCAATAATATTCATGGCGTGATTTTTGAATTCATCATAATAATTCAACATATAGTAATCAGCGATTTCATCTGCTGTAGTTTGCCAAACTCCATCGTGCCCCATAATGTACTCCAGAACCTTCTCTAAAGCCTCTATCCTGTGGGGCTGACCTACAAGAAACGGATGAATAGCTAGACACATAACCCTACCACTCGTTTCACCCTCTTTATAAAGTTGATCAAACTGAGATTTACATACCTTCACAAAATATTCATTGTCAGCATGCTTACGGAAGATGATCCCGTCATTTGTTTCTACAGAATAGGGAACTGATATAAGTTTCCCTTCTCTAACATTAATCGGCACCGGTTGGTCGTCGTGCATCCAATCGGTGTGATAAATAAGTCCCGCTTCAGCCATGAGGTCAGGTGTTCTAAAAGATCCTGATATAGCCGGGCCAAGCATGCCTTTAAGCGTTTTACCTGTGTGTTTCC
>CAJXDJ010000141.1 GCA_913052045.1 uncultured Dehalococcoidia bacterium | reverse complement strand
ACGATTTAGAATTAATAAATAAATATGAATTTATTAATGATGTTTTTTCGAAAAATAAGTCACTCTTGGGTATTTAAGGACAAATACATTTTTCCTGTCTTCTCTTTGGTATTTATATCAGACCAAATAACAAAATATGTAGTTTATAAAAATATGTCTCTAGGAGAATCCATCCCAGCTGAAGGAATATTTAGGATTACTTATGCTAGAAATACAGGAATGGCTTTTAGTCTTTTTGAAAATTTTGGAATTTTGAAGAAAAAAATCGGTCAAATCAAAACTTCTCTCCAATTCCGGTCGTAGCATCGCCGCTCTCATCATCCCAGGCAAAATGGTTGGACGAAGCCTTTTCATTTTTAGAGGAGAAGCGAGCCCTCGAGTTAAATGAAACCCTCACCAATATATATAGCCATACAGGGCACGAACGTGAAATCAACGAGTATATAGTAAGTCATTTTAAAGCCATCGGAATGGATAGTTCTTATCAGTCGATTGACCCAGAAATGGGTAACACCTTTATTCGTATCCACGGGGACGGGAGTGGCCCCACCTTATTAGCGATAAGTCCTGTAGACACCCATTGGTCAGGCGACGAAGATCTGGATGGCGTACAGTGGGGGACTCCAATGCGCAGAGATAATTCACTCCCAGCTCAGATCCAAGGACAAACCATAATTGGCCTTGGATCTAATAATGTTAAATCCACCATGACAGCCCTCATTCTTGCAGTGGAAGCTATAATGGGGGCCAAAATTCCCCTTAAAGGGTCTCTAATTGCAGCTTTCGTTGCTGGGGCAGCCCCAGCACTATCCCCTGACCATGAGGAGAGGGAGAACATTAGTTTTGGTGCTGGCGTATTACATATGCTTACAAGGGGAATTTGGTCCGATTTCGCGTTATATCACAAACCAGGATGGGACGTTACATGGGATGACACAAGTTTAAATTATTTTAAGATATCAGTTTTTGATGAACCACAGTACCTAGGAACGTCTTATAACAGGGAGAATCCTTACAGACTGTTGAAAGATATAGTAAGGGTAATTGAATTTGTGGACACCTTCGGCGAGGGGCAACAAAATAACACAAGACAGGGCAATCCGATTGCATCCGTTTCTATGAACTCTATCCAGTTCGGAAGACCAGATAAACCCAACTGGTCGCCCGCTCAAGCAGACCTGTTTTTGGATATCAGAGGAAATTCCGATCGAAGCCCCCTAGACATCTTCCAACTCCTGAAACGTGATTTGAAGGAATTTCTCTCAAAACATCCCGGTATGAGATTGGATGTAAGTCAATATGCCTCAATCCCAGGTGCAAGCACGGATTCAGGGAATTGGATAGTACAATCTGCGATTCGGGCATCCCAGTTTGTGACTGGAGAGGTGTCGAAAACCTACCCCACTTTTCGATCGGGCCAGACGGAGGCCAGTCTATTACGCCTCTGGGGAATTCCGACCGCAAAAGTTGGGGGTACGGGACCCCTATCAGGGTTAAGTCCAGATCTTCCAGAGGAAATAAAAGGATTTACAATGTCTGGATCCTATGCCCCCTACATAATAAAATCTGCTCAGGTTTTGATATACACAATTATCGACACTCTCACACGTACAAAAAGTGAATGTGGGATAGGCGAATAATTCTCAACAACCGGTAGGGCTCAGATCCGTGATTGTATCAAATACGCTTGGGATCACCTTTTTCACGCGTTTGAGAAACCATAATGGCGACTCGGACCGAGTTGTGTTTCTTAAGTGGAAACTAACACTGTTTCATATCTTGGTCAGTCGTCGTCGCCCGATCTCAGCCGAACTCATAAACCTTGGTCGCATTACCCCCCGCAATCAACGCCTTTTCGTTTTCTGGAACACCAGTTAATATCTCTTCCAAAATTTCTCTGGACTTCGGAAAGGTAGATTCCGAGTGTGGGTAATCTGATCCCCACATAAGGTTTTCAACCCCTATGTAATCTCTAAACTCGATTCCGAGGGCGTCTTCCTGGAAGCTATGAAAAACGTTATTCCTCATAAAATCGCTAGGGATAGCCGAATTTGCGAATTTAGTCGCGAGAGATTGTTGCTTCTCCCGATAAGCTACATCGATGCGATGAATAAAAAATGGAAGCCAAGCAATTTCATGTTCCACGTTGGCGATTTTCAGTCGTGGATAACGTTCTAGGACCCCTGAGAAAATAATGTGGCAAAGCGACATGCGTACCCAATAGTCGTGCTGGACCCAAGAGGCTGTCCAGCCAGTATCGTGTCCTCTCGCCCCGGGATCCGAGGTTGGGCGATTGGTTGTAACGTGAAGATTCAAGGTGACATTATTTTCCTCTGCTGCCGCCCAAAAAGGTTCGTAAAAGGGTCTATCGTAGGTCAATTCAGCTCTAGGATAGCTGCTAATCATTGAGCTATTCAGCCCCATCCTCGCACACCTAAGCATTTCGTTTATACCAACATTTATGTCATCTTCGAGGAGTATCATTGCTGCCCCCTTCAATCTGCGTGGAAACGGGCTGCAAAATTCGGCGAGCCAGTCATTGTAAGCCGAGAAAATAGCGTGGGTTAATTCGCTGTCTTGAACTTTTTCATATAGAGCCAGGCCAGCAGATGGATAAACCAATCCTCCGTACACTCCATCAATGTCCATGTCTTTAACATGTTCACTCGGGATATATCCGCCTGGACGGACATCATCAAATTTCCCTTCTTGAAGTATTTCTTCCGGGCGTTCAAATCTTAGTCCAGCCTGAGCGACTGCCCCCACCTGGCCACTTTTAACATTATCGGTATACCAAGTGTCAGAACCATCAACCTCTACGAGTTTAGGTATTCGGTCGCCAAATTTTGCCCTATCCATTCGTTCGGTCCATAGGTCTGGAGGCTCGACAACATGAGAATCAGATGATATTACCGTGTACTTAGACATAGACCCTCCAATATTTAAATTTCTTTGCACCCATGGCTTTTAGCCATTGAAGCTGCTCAAAGCAGGGCGGCGAGCAACTCGGGCAAGCCTACCCAGAAACGCCAACGAACTTTTTACGCGTAGAAGATTTTATCTAAGTTTCTGGGAAGTCACAAGAGTGACTGAAAACTCTGGTAGTATAAAGTAGACAGTGATTCCTTTCCGTTTGTCATAAAACCTTGAAAAGTACCGTAAAAGCTTTATTCTATAAGACAAAACTCAACATTGCAGGGACTAGAACGATTATGAACTTACGAGCAGATCTGGCCGAACGAGATGTCCGATACGATAGACTTCGAGCCTCTATGGCAAAAGCAGGATTTGAAGCGATCATAGTAGCTGGCAGTGGAGGTCAATTCACAAGAGGATATATTCGCTATCTTGCAGACGCCCACGTGTGGGCAGGAAACGGGTTAATCTTATTGCCCCTAGATTCCGATCCCATGTATGTCCAACTATCCGCAGCGTCATCAGGAGTTCCAGATCCACTCTGGATTGAAGACTACCGAAGGTCTCCTTCCTTGCAACGGACCGTTGGGGAAGCGATGACCGAGAAAGGTATAACTAAAGGAAAGGTAGGATTCGTCGGATATAACAATGTTATGACGATGCAACAAGGGGCAGAGCTCGCGGAAGCGTTTCCCAACATCGATTTCGTCAACGCCGACATGTTAATGGATAAAGTTCGGGCGATTAAAAGCCAATTGGAATTGGCACAACTCAGAGACGTTTGGAAAGTATCCGTTGAAGCATTGGATAACTTCGCAAAGAATCTACAGCCAGGAATTTCACAAAGAGAGGCTGCCGCAGGGGCCGAGCGACAAGGGGCTGCCGTGCCGAGAGCAGCAGCAGCGCGACCGGGTTGGCCCAGAGCAGTAGACACGCCACGATGCTCCGCATTTTTCTTGGAGTGTCGCCGAACTCAAGTTTGGTAAGAG
>CAJXDJ010000140.1 GCA_913052045.1 uncultured Dehalococcoidia bacterium | reverse complement strand
CTCCCACATTACATAATTGGTAACATCAACCACATTATTTACTATTTTGATGCCAGCTTTCTTTAATCGATCCTGCAACCATCTAGGAGATTCATGTATAGAAACTCCTTTTATAAGGCTAGCAGAATACCTAGGGCATACATCAGGACTCTGTATAGTAACTTTTACTTGATCATGAATGTTTTCCCCATCCTCGGGATATTCCACCAGAGGCTCGTGTATTTCTTGGCCTGTCAATGCAGCAATCTCATAAGCCACACCCAAAATCGAAAACCAATCTGCTCGATTAGGTGTGGGTTCTATATCTAAAACATAGTCTCCCCTATAATCATCTAAGGACATGCCAGTAGGGGCATCTTCGGGCAACACCAATATTCCATCGTGCTCTTCGCTTAGCCCTAACTCTAATTCAGAGCAAATCATCCCATCAGACCTCTCTCCTCTTATCTTAACTGCCTTCAAAGTCATTGGCTTACCATTTCTGGAATCAAAAAGACTTGCTCCAATTTCAGCAAAAACAATTTTCTGCTCTATATCTACATTTGGTGCCCCACATACAACCTGGTGGATAGTAGATCCAGTATCAACTTCACACAATCGTAATCGATCGGCATTGGGATGAGGAGCCACTGATCGTACCCTTCCAACCAAACACTTCTCCCACCCGCCAATCCTATCAACACTACCAACCTCCAACCCAGCCATAGTCAACTTATCGGCTAATTCATGAACGGGAAGTCCTATCTCTACAAAATCTTTTAGCCAGGAAATGGGAATCTTCATCTAAAATTGCCTTAGGAATCGGAGGTCGTTGTCAAAAAAAAGTCGTATATCATCGATGCCGTATTTCAACATAGCTATACGCTCAAGTCCTATCCCAAAAGCAAAGCCGGTATACTCTTCTGGATCATATCCAACTCCTTCTAGAACTTTCGGATGTACCATTCCTGCTCCCATAATCTCGAGCCAATCATGGGTAGTAGCTCCTGGTGCCAGATAATCAATCGACATGTCGACCCCAGGCTCCACGAATGGAAAATAATCGCACCGAAATCTAACTTTTCTCTCAGAGCCAAATACTTTTCGGGCAAATTCATACAACGTTCCCTTCATATCAGCAAAGGTGATACCCTTATCAACAGCTAATCCCTCTACCTGATGGAAATGCCATTCGTGAGTTCTATCTGTGGCTTCATACCTGTAAACCTTGCCTGGGACTATAACCCTAATGGGAGGTTCTTCTTGTTCCATTATACGAGCTTGCATAGGTGAAGTATGGGTTCGAAGAAGCATATTCCTTTCACCTCTTTCATTTCGATAGTCAACCCAAAGCGTATCCCAAATATCTCGAGATGGATGGTTTTTAGGAATATTCAATAGTTCAAAATTGTAATGATCCCATTCGATCTCTGGGCCTTCGACAACTTGAAAGCCCATTGAAATAAATGCTTCTTCTATCTCGCGTCGAATTTTTGTAAGTGGGTGATAGCCCCCTACATTAATCAATCGGCCGGGGCGTGTCACGTCAATGCGATCATTCTCACCAATGGCTAAGGTTTCTTCCGCCATCAATTTGCCTTCCGCCAAAACCAATCGCTCTTCCAGGAAACCCTTTAACTGGTTAGCCTGGCTTCCAAAGATCTTCTTCTCAAGAGGTTCTAGGTTTTTCAATTTCCTTAATAACCCCGTTACATGTCCTTTCCTGCCCAAATATTTTACGCGCCATTCTTCGAGCTCTAATTTGGACGTGCACTCTTCCAACTCTTGGAGAGAAGTGCTTCGCAATTGTTCCAGGGTATTTTCGACCGGCAAAAAGGTCACCTTATGGATTCTTGACAACGTCGCATAAAGTTCCCACGACGTCCTTCTAATTATAGATTTAGGTCTATTTCAGGGTCAAGGAGCAAGTTTATATGTAAAGTGCTTTCCGAGTGGGCATTATTACGTTGACAAGGCACATACCCTGGCATAGAATTTCTTAAATCCTAGATCTTGGTTTGGGGGATGTATTCAATGTTGAGGATTCGCTTACGTCGGGTCGGCAAGAAAAAACAGCCTTCATACCGTATAGTTGTCGCAGACTCCAGGGCCCCGCGAGATGGAGCATTTGTCGAAAGAATAGGACATTACGATCCAATGCAGGATCCTCCCGCTGTTTCACTAGATAAAGATAAAGCAAAGAAATGGCTGGCGGATGGTGCTCAACCATCGGACGCCGTCCAGAGAATCTTTCAGTGGGAAAACGTCTACGACATTGATGGTGCACAAAATAATGCAAGATCTCATTGAATATATAGCCAAAAGCCTGGCAAGCAAACCAGATGAAGTGAAGGTTACTGCCGAAATGGAAGATGACCGTCTTATACTCCGCTTGGAAGTGGCTGAGGAAGATAAGGGAAAGATCATTGGACGGCAAGGCAGAGTAGCCCAAGCTATGAGGACATTACTCAGGGTTGCTGCAGTGAAAGACGGCACCCGCGCTGTCCTTGAGATCGTTTAGACGGGGAAAGCCCCTGGATTATCCCCAAGAGCCAATTCTAGTGGCTAGAATTGGGCAGTCGCATGGACTAGACGGCAGCTTCTTTGCAAACACATTGAGTGACTACGCACACAGATTCGATGTGGGGGCATGGCTTTTTCTTGACGGCAGACAACACAAGATTCTACAGTCCTCAAAGGTCAACTCTAGGACAAGGATCCTCAAACTTGAAGGCATCTCTACGAAAAAACATGCTACCGAACTCAAAAACCAAACCCTTTCTATACCTATCTCAAAGAGTCCAAAACCCACAAGCAATTCATACTATCACTATCAATTAATCGGATTAGAGGTCCGATCAACCAGATCGGAATTTCTCGGCTACATAAACGAAATAATCGAAACCGGAAGCAATGATGTTTACGTAGTCAATAATGGCGAAAAGAACCTATTGATACCAGCGATCAAGTCAGTGATCACTCAAATTTGTCTAAAAACCAATACCATGACGATCGATGTTCCTAATGGATTACGTTGAACCTTTTGACCCCAAATTGACCCAGGTGTAATATCTATTGACATAGCAGGGGCCAATACATAGGCAAAGCATGAGAGGAACTAGAGAAATGTCAGGTCATTCTAAGTGGAAAACTATCAAGCACAAAAAGGGGGCCGCTGATGCCAAACGGGGAATTTTATTTACTAAACTCGCACGAGAAATTACGATCGCTGTGAAAAACGGTGGAGGAACAGATCCTACCATAAATTATCAACTGCGCCTGGTGATCGACAAAGCTCGTAGCAACAATATGCCATCGGACAATATTGATAGAGCTGTGAAACGAGCTGGAGGAGCCGGAGACGGGACCGAGTCCCTTGAAGAGATTACCTACGAGGGTTACGGCCCCGGAGGAGCAGCCATAATATTAAATTCCGTCACATCTAACCGGAATCGGACCGCTGCTGAAGTTCGTTCCACATTCACCAAAACTGGTGCTACTCTGGGCGAATCTGGATGTGTGTCTTGGAATTTCGAGACCAAAGGTATCATCACCCTCGACACAACAACCAGTAACAACGAGAAGTTGGCCCTGGCAGCAATAGACGGCGGAGCTGAAGACGTAACAATAGACGACACCTACATTGAGATTTATACGCTTCCAGAAACCCTTCAGTCTGTGAAGGAAAATTTAGAGTCCCTCGGAATCCCGATCGAAACCGCCGAACTTTCAATGGTCCCAAAGACCACCGTATCTTTAAGCGAAAAGGAAGCAGAGCAAACACTTCGGCTTCTGGACCTTCTTGAGGAATTGGATGACTCCCAAAAGGTCTACACCAACGCCGACTTTCCAGATAATGTCCTCGAAAAATACCGGGGCGAAATATAATGCTTGTGTTAGGAATAGATCCTGGGACAAGATGTCTTGGATACGGCTTGATAAAAGAAGAGGCAGG
>CAJXDJ010000139.1 GCA_913052045.1 uncultured Dehalococcoidia bacterium | reverse complement strand
TATTTGAAAATTAATTTAAAATAATATGATTTAGATTTATTAAAAAATTGTAATTGTGAAGAAAAGAAATTTAAAAAATAGAAATTTTTTTTAAAAAAACAGCAAGGGTAGCTTTAGCAATTCTATTGCTTGGACTGGGACACCTGACACAACGCAACCATGCAATAACAGTTACGGCCACCTTAATTGGGCTCTTGCTGACTTCGCTTGCTCTCAACATGCATCCCCACATCTTTTTATTTGGGATAATTAATCTGATTATTTTGGGCTACAAACACCGGGCCGAATATTCAGAGGGCATTATTGCACGCCAATGGATAGATAGAGTTAGGAGAGTTGTTCCATGATAGAGCTCACAGGAATCGTGTATATTGCCATTTTGGTATTGTCTTTTATTTCCTTTATTATCGCTATCTTTAACTTGAGGTTCCTTAGTTCACTCAACACCTTCGTGACAAATTCGGAGCCTCTTACAGCAAAACCTTTCGTATCTATTCTTGTCCCTGCTCGAAACGAAGAAGGGAACATCCTAAAATGCCTAAAGTCATTAGTTGACCAAAATTATGGCCCATTAGAAATCCTAGTCCTCGACGACCGGTCAACAGATGAAACAGCAAGAATTATCAAAGAACTCGCATGCTCCTCTTCGAAAATAAGATTCCTTGAAGGAACTCCTCTGCCCCAAGGTTGGGTGGGCAAAAATTGGGCCTGCCACCAACTTTTCAAACAGGCGAGTGGCAAATTGCTCCTTTTTGTAGACGCTGACACCATTCTGTCACAAGAATCCGTATTAGCGGCCGTGAAGGCATATGAAAAGAAATCCGTGGACCTCCTGACTATCCTTCCTCAGAGGACCGCTTCCTGTTTAACCGAGCGTCTTATGTTTCCGTTAATGGATTGGGCTCTTTTTTGTTGGATACCTATGAAACTTGCCCACAGAATACAAACCCCCCATCTCTCTGCTACCTTTGGGCAATTTATGTTGTTCAATGCACATGCTTACAGAAAAATCGGGGGGCACAAGAAAATTTTTGACAATCCGCTCGACGATTTTTCTCTGGGTAGACTGATTATGAAGCAAGGCTTAACATGGGCCCTGATCAGCGGGTCAAACGACATCCGCGTTCTTCCATACAAAGGGAATGTTGCCGCTTTTAAGGCTGTCTCACGAAGCGTTTTCCCTGCTCTCTATTACCGAATCAGCACCCTATTAATGCTTTCTTTCGTTATTCTCTTGTTAGGAGTAGTTCCCCCACTTACCTTAGCTATCAGCGCCATAGTATATCCGGAAAACAACGACTTTTCCCTGATACTAGCTGCTTCTACTGCTCTAGTAGCCGCCACTTGGTTTATCGTGTGTCGGAAATTTAAACACCGGGTCCTAATGGTTCCTTTCTATCCAATATCCATGTCCCTAATGGTATTAGCTGCATTCCATTCTCTATTCACACACGGACTTGGAACCACTACTTGGAAAGACCGAAAGATTTCCAGGGCAAAGATTCGGCTATAGACTGTTACGAATCAAATGATTCCATTCCCTACTATTACATTATCGTATAAAAATTCCTGTCTATGAATAAAACCGCCCTTCTGAATTAAAACCAAGCCCCCCTTTTTAGTATCCTTCAAGGATTCTGATTAGGGGCTCCTTCTTTTACTCCAAGTGGAAGGGTCTATAGGGAGAGATGGATAGAATCAGACAAATAACTTCTGGGCTAATTGTAGGCTTGGTAGTCGGTGGCGTCATCATCGGCTTGATAAAGGCTGCCCAATGGTTAATGGATCTATAACACTCTATTGACGCCAGCCAGGCAAGTTGCGCACAAAGGGGGATAAGAGCATCTATTAACCTACGGCTAAATCTCTCCGTCTGAACGACAGAATAGCCATCCCCCCCATCAACAGAATAACAACCAAAAGCACAGCCATATGACTCCAATCCAACCCATTTGCAAGTGGATCAGAACTACTGTAGTAGTAAAAAGGGGAGATCTTCGTAAATGGCTCAAGCCATCCTACGATTGGTCCTAACACGTTTAAAAGATATCCCCCGATCCCTAGGGCACCTGTTATCCCTATACTCAAACTTCTCTTCCCAAATGCCGCACCAAACAAGAACGCAATTCCTCCATAAGTAATGCCAAGAAGCACCCCACTAAACGTCGCTGCTGCCAAACGGGAATAACCAATTTCCATATCTACTATGGCAGCTCCAATTACTAAACTTGCCCATGCAAAGACTCCTATCCATGCGACTGCAAAATTCATTGCAAGGAATTTTTGTACGATAACACTTTCCCTAGTTAATGGATGCGCAAGCAGGAAATCCAGTGTTCCCTTTTCTTCCTCGCCAGCAATAGATCCACTGCCAATGCCTATGGCAAAAACTAAATAGAGTAATGGCACCATAAAAATTAGAAGTTGGCTGTTAACAAAGCCTTCAGGCGACGTAATATCGGTGATATCTCCTACAAATACTTTCATTAATGGATTCTCGTCGGTGGCAAATATCTCGTTTAGCTCAGTCATTTCCCTGATGGAAGGATAAAATAGCATAGTTATAATAATCATTAACCCTATTCCCAAACACCACCAGACCAGCGATCGTTTCTGATCCCACAGAGATTTCACGAAAACATTCCTAAGCATCATTCATGTTAACCAGCATAGAAATCTAGGAAGATTTCTTCTAAATTCCCATCATCACTTATAATCTTAATTACCTTATGCCAGCTTGCTGCCTTCACCAAGGCATCAACGGGCCCCTTTATTGTGCACTTGAGAGCCGTACCCTCCACCTCGACGTCTATGACCCCAGGGAGGCTTTCGAACTCTTCCTTAGATATTGGCATATCAAATACAAAGGTAATCTTACGTAGAGCCTTTTCCTTCAATTTCTCTACTTCTTCCACTGCGACCAATTCCCCCTTTCTAATTATTCCCACTTTGCTGCACAATCTTTCTATTTCAGGGACAATATGCGATGAAATGAAAATGGTTGCGCCTTTCTTGTTCGTTTCTTCCACCAGTCTATAAAATTCTTGCTGCATAAGCGGATCCAATCCATTAGTGGGTTCGTCCATAATGACAAGTTCGGGGGCATGCATGAACGCCTGTATCAACCCGATCTTTTGCTTGTTCCCTCTCGATAATGTTCTGATGGGTTGATCTATATTTGCTTCAAATCTCTCAGCTAGCTGGATCACAAAATTCCAATCTAATCCTCCCCGTAATCCATCTATATATTTCAGTAGCTGTCGCCCAGTCATTTTTTCGTACAGGGCAATATCTCCCGGCAGATATCCGATCCTTTTCCTAATCTGTGCACTGTCTGCTCGGGAATCAAGGCCCAATACGGAAACCACCCCTTTCGTTGGCCTAATAAAATCCAACAGCGTCCGAATCGTCGTTGTTTTACCCGAGCCATTTGGTCCTAGATATCCAAAGATTTCGCCCCGCATAACATCTAGATTAATGCCTTGTATAGCAACGTTCTTTCCATAGTTCTTAGTCAAATTTCTTATACTAATTACGGAATCCATCAGCTTCCCCTTTTCATCCCCTTAAAAAAGGATAACCCTATTACTCTATGACCCAAATAAGATCTGACACCGCCCAATACCCAGATGGTCTCGTTGGGTATCCCAGAGTCCATGGCGAGGTGGGATCAGTTAAGGTAAATGTGTGACTTATACTGATAGTAACTCCAGGTTGGATGACACTACACCCACTACAATTTTGTGATTCGGCTCCTCCCCCTTGGTAATAGAGGGTAAACCCTTTTTGTTCTTGTACATATGTAGTAGACGTATTTCTCATCGTGTAAACCACCTGGACTGTTTGTCCGGTCGTGGTACTGTCTATTTGAATCGGCGTCTTGGTTATGGAAGCAATGTTTATCTCAACTCCATCAACTGCCTGGTATGTCTGGCCCATCAATCTCACCACCATTGGTACCGGCGTAGGGGTAGGGGTTG
>CAJXDJ010000138.1 GCA_913052045.1 uncultured Dehalococcoidia bacterium | reverse complement strand
TACTAGTAATTACTACATTGAAAAAGAGTAATACGGAGACTAGTGGTTGTTATTGTGGTTGTTATTGCCAGATTTTTAGTTCATAAGACTTGGCCAGATTACAGGGAAAACCCCTGAATCCGTGCCTAAAGTATATGGTGGAGCTGAAGGGAATCGAACCCTTGACCCCCTGCATGCAAAGAAGGTGTTCGGTTGCCCTTAAGCGTAAGACAACATAAACCTATGAAGGCATTTATACCTGATGACGTAATTCTATGCAAGCCAATAGAAGTGGGCGTTGGTGTACAAAGTGGTGTACACGTTATTTGCATTCGCAAGGGTTACATGTACAATCTTCGCACTTGCAATTTGGATTGTTACACTTTGGCATATGTCACTCCTTCCAACACCAGTACTAGCATCGCCGACAGAAGGGAAATCTACACATTGCCCTAATACGGCGCGGCATAAGGCGGCAGACCCCATTGCAAATGCACCCTACGAATGTGCATAGTATTTTCTTCATGATTTACTCCTTCCCCCAACACCAGTACTAGCATTATACTGCACTTCCTATCCACCTTTCTCCTAATCGCTCTTTTAGGAAATTCAAATTGTCATGGATATGTATATACGCTAAAGAAGAAATCCTAAGCCCTACCTACAGCAAACGACTCCACACAGGCCCCACATGACCGATGCCCTGAAGTCCTACGGCATAACAGTGGATATCACAAGCGTACTGCCAGGAGGCGGTTACTGCAGCTGACCAGTATTACTTAACATCAGTTTTAACATCAACCAGAAAACATAGACTGATACATTTATGGACAGATTAGGCACAAATCTGGGAGCATATGAAAGAGTGAGCTACAGCTAAAACCGGTATTGCAGATTTTTTGCATAAAATGCCACGAATAGTGTCACGAATTCACAGGTAGTGATGTGTTTAGATTATCTTAGGTATTAATATTCCTCTTTGTGGCTGAAGCAACCATTAAAATTAACGCAATTAGTGGTTTTAACATTTTTAACGACTTTGATTCTTATTTTATCGATTTTCCTTCACAATCACCTCGACCCTGCCTACATGAAGGTATTCAAAAGAAATCTGTTGACCGTTACTTGATGGTGTAATGGATTTTCCATCCATCGTCACGACAAATGGTTTAACCAATAAAGAAACTGGTACATTTAAAATTGTTTCGGCTTTGGTTTTGCTAGGCCCAGCCACGGTAAAATGTAACGCTTTCTTGTCTTGATCATAATATGTGTTGTATATCTGTGAAGTCGACTCTATTTCCAGAAATTCGCCGTTTACCTCGAATTGATACTTTACGGGAACCAAAGGTTCCATCACAGCTCGGTATATGTGTGTTACACGGTCTCCGTTCGGCGAGGGATCTAGACAGACATATAGGACTTTGCCTGTAGCGTCAATTTCAAGAACTCGATCGTGCCAGAAAGGATTTCCCTCAGAGAGAGGCAACCCAAAGTTCACAGCGTACCAATATTTGCCTCCGTCCTTGGTTTTATACACACCATTGTTGGTCGCCGCATAAATTTGAAGAGGGTTTAAAGGATTAATAGCTAGATCCCAAATACCGCCGCGATCGTCTGACCCTATAGTGGAAAGCAAAAGCTTTTCTTGAACGCTACCTGATCCTGAAGTTGGCAAACCATCAGATAGAAGCGTCCAGGAAGTCGCGCCATCGATAGTTTTATACACTCCGGACCCAGTTGCAGCGTACAGGGTTTCCGGAGAAACAGGATCAATTTGTAAGTCTCTAGTATTAAGATCGAGACCTTTATTAACTGCTCGCCAATTGGATCCTCCGTCCTCCGTCTTAAAGATACCTATAGGTCTTTCGGATTCGTAAGATGATGTCATTGCGTAGGCTATGTTTGGGTCTGTGGGGTGAATAACGAAGGCGTTAAGTGAGGTGGGGGTATCTATTGGAAAACCATTACTACTTTCTCTCCAGGTTTTGCCTCCATCCTGTGATGTAAAAATTACTGCTCCCATCATACTGTACTCTTCTGTTAAAGAAGGATCATAGATGGTTCCAGTGTAAAGAATATCTGGATCTGAAGGAGAGACTGCCAGCCCGTGGAGGTGAACATGGAAATAGTTCCCAGTTTCGCTCGGAAGCCTGCTAGCTCTGCTGCTCTGGTCGATCGCTGTACCGAGACCATTGGCGAGGGATCTCCAGTTAAGACCTCCATCATCGCTCACTGTGAGTTCTTCTCCAGTCATTGCACTTGAAAGAAAATGTTTCGAGGGAAATGAGTGAGAAAATGCAAATACCATAGGGTAGTGAGCGCCACTCCAGGCAGCGTGAAGCCAGGTCTCTCCGGCGTCTGGTGTAACAAATGCGCCCCTTCCGGCTTTATCACCGACCCATAAACTGAACGGCAGATACGGATGTGTTGCCATAGCTACTATATTGGATTCTTCCATATCCTGGTCAATTTGTAGCCAATCTTTCCCGCCATTAACAGTTTTGTACAAGCCACCACCTTCGTGGATTCCCGTGTTTATGTGATTTGAATGGGCGGATTGTAGTTCCACCGCGGTGCCTACGTAGACCACATCAGAATCGTAAGGATCTATTGAAAGAGCGTCCGTGAAGGTGTACTTCCATCCATTGTCACGTCGAGTCCATGTCTGGCCGGCATCTGTTGACTGATAAACGCCGTCGTGAGTAGTAAGCCAAATGATATTAGGATCGCTAAGAGCAAATTCAACTTGGTGGGTATGTAGCTCCCCAAGCCCTGTGTTAGATTGCTTCCAGGTTTTTCCTTTATCCGCACTACGATAAACACCTGATGATGACGTCGCGGCTATAATCACTTCTGAGTTGGTAGGGTCAATAGAAAGTCCCATGGTAGCGGAACCGGCACTTGAGAGATTTGTAAGCAAGTTGCCGCTCCAATTGGTCCCTCCATCAGTGCTCAGATGAACTCCTGAATCAGCCGATAGCCATATATTGGTTGAGTTATCAGGTTCGACTACAACAGCATATACACTCCCACAATTCTTGCATGTCCCGGAATGATTCCAATTTTGTCCTCCATCAGCACTAACGAACACTTCCGCCGAACCAGAACTAGGGCCTCTGTCAACACTAGCTACAGCATAGGCCACCTGGGGTGAGTGAATTGAAAACGTTAGTGCTTTGAAGTATAAACCTGAACTGCGTACCCAGTCTGGCTGGTCGCTGTCACCGATAGCAGATTTCCAACTAGATCCACCATCTGTCGATCGGTATATACCCTCTTCTAATTCACTATATAGGATAGTAGATGGATTAATGGGGCTGATTACCACGTCAGAAGCGTGAGCCGACTGGTAAACTTTTTCCCAATTTTTCCCGGAGTTTAGAGATCTCCACAAGCTCATACTGTTTGAATCAATTCCTGCATAGATCACTTCTGAGTCCGTCGGAGCAACTTGTATACTGGTAATCGCTCCGGCAAGTAGACCATCGATCCGTTCCCACCTTAGTTCAGTGCACTCTTTATCTTCGAAAACTTCACACTGGACGTATTTTGATACTGCATGGTTGCTAGTTGGTAGACTCACATTACGAATATTTCCTACCGGAATTGGATTCTCACTCGAAGGTTGCAGATAGTCTTCTCCCAAGTGTTTCGGGTCCTGGGTTAATCCTTGTTCAGAGAAGCAATGTAATATTTTTTCCAACTCCGTAGCCGTGGGTTGCCGCCCGTCAAATCTGATTTCATCGGTAACGCTGGAGCCTAATATAGGGTTGACGCATTCAACATCTAGTGTTTTGGGGTCAAGAGAATCTTCAGTTTGTTGCGCGAAATTCTCCTGCTCTCTGCCTTTCTCATTTTGTGACTCACTAATGGTAGAGGCAGTGACTACTGGCGTAGGAGCACTAACTTCGATGTCCTCATGATCCATCTCAGTAGGGGAACTAGTTATATGAATCTCTGTGGGAACAGTTTTCGGGTCCTGGGTTAATTCTTGTTCAGAGAAGCAATGTAATATTTTTTCCAACTCCGTAGCCGTGGGTTGCCG
>CAJXDJ010000137.1 GCA_913052045.1 uncultured Dehalococcoidia bacterium | reverse complement strand
GGGAGGGTGGCCTGGCCATCCGTAACTGCTGCTGGGTTCCTGCCTGCGGAGATGTGACCTGGCCGCATATGATCGGTGTGCGGAACGACGGTATGCATGATTTCGGCTACCCCTGCTTTATGCCACGAGAGATAACCATCAACGGCTTGTTCGTCGACGACAAGAATCATCCCGAAGATTACCAAGGTATGTACTTCTTCACCAATCCGGACAACAACCATGCTGGTGGTGAAGCTATCATGCCAGCGGAGGAACGGCCTTTTCCATACGCGAGGTGCGAGAAGGTACGGGTTCAGGGGCTGTCAACAGCCAGCGGGAAGAAACCGCGGGTTTCATCGAATGCTGAGATTAAGAAAGGCACAATTGTGGTTGAGGAGACGTGATCATTGCGCCCACAACGACAATGCGCCAAAGGCATAGAAAGATGAAGCCGAACCAGCAGGTGTAGGCGACGTCTTCATCTTCGCTTAACCAGCCACGGACATAGCTTTCAGCTTTCATCATTGTCGCAAAAAGATAACTCGTATACGGGGTAATCAGGTGGATATCAGCAGCCCGTAGTTGAGATCCTTTTCCTTAGCCCACGAGTCACGATAGGCCTACGGCGGTACATACAATATGTTGGGTAGTTTTCCCGCGCAAAAGGCAAGCTTCTAAGACAGCGTAGCACCGAACTACAGTATATCCCACTATGCAGAAGGATGTAGTCTGAGAAGATGGGACGTTCACTAGTCGACTTGTCAAACCCAATTTCTGACAGTGCTCCCACCACTTTACCTTGATATGGCAGTCGTGATATATTCTGCAGCAAGTCCTATAATTTTAGAATAATCTTTTAGTTAAGCAGAGGTATTAAAATGAATAACAAGTATCGTGTTGCCATTATTGGACATACGGGGAGGGGTGGATATGGGCACTATCTGGATCTAGCCTTTAGTGGTGTTGAAGGTGCAGAGGTGATAGCCGTATCAGATCCAGACGATTCAGGTCGTCATAATACCTTGGAAAAAACAGGAGCACAAAACGGTTATAGCGACTATAATCAAATGTTGGCTGTTGAAAGACCCGATATTACCGTCGTGGCTTCGCGTGAAATTGGGGACCATTTGGACATGGTTTTAGCTGCCGCTGAGGCAGGATCTCACATTTATTTGGAAAAGCCAATAGCCGCTTCACCGCTGCAGGTTGAACGGATGATGGAAGCCTGCCAAAAAAAGGATTGTTTGTTGGTGGTTGCCCATCCTTGGCGAGGCCATCCTCCAATTCAAAAAGTGGCCATCCCCTTGATAAAATCAGGAAGAATTGGTCACCCCCGGCTTGCTCGAATATACGGTATGGGAGGTGGTCATGGTGGTGACCAGTTATTTCTTGACCTCTATCCGCATTTCTTCGACTTTTTATGGCAGCTATTCGGTCAGCCTCTATGGTGCCATGCCCATCTGACCCAGGACGGAAGGAGTGTTACGCCCGCTGACCTGAAACAAGGGGCTGAAGGAATGGGATTGGTGGCTGGAAACGGAATTAAAGCCTACTATGCGTTTGCTGATGGGTTTGTGGCTGATTTTGAATCCTATCAGGGAGACGATCGGGAAAACCCCTACCGTATTGACATTCATGGGACATCAGGCACTATCTCTCTACCTGGACCAATGAGTAATCAACCTGACATCTATTATCATCCCTTAGTCAATCCAGGTTTATTTGGCGATAGCAGATGGGAAGTAATAGAAGCTGAGCCACCGCCATCAGCGGATAAGTGGTTGCGGGCCCATCACCGGATGGCAGCCTCAATGATTGATATTTTAAATGGGGAAACGCCAGAATGGGAATTAGTGAGCGGTCAAAATGCAAAATTATACTTGGAGATGGCAATGATGGCCCACGCTTCTCACATTTCCGGTTCTCGGGTGGGTCTGCCATTATCCGACGGTAAGAACCCATTCGATTCTTGGAAATGAGGCCTCATCGCTTGTCAAAACGAGACACATCTTTCTATCAGGAAAATTAACAATGATTTTTTCTATATTCCGGCAACAAGCAATTTCCCTTTTGCTAAGCGTCTCCCTTACATTGGCTCTCACTTTTTTAATTCGATCTCAGGTTCATTATTTGAGCAACGGTAGTCCCTGGAACCGGAGGGCTGAGGCAGGTCCCGACGCCGAGGTCGGAGGATGGTACTACAATTTGGGTACTACAGGCATTCGTGTGCAACTGATAGCTGAAGCACCCAAGCCGCTAGTGCTAGGCCTAGGAGGAAGCAAGGCCCAAATTTCACCTTCTGTATGTGCTTGTTATTATTCTATTAGATTACCTGATTTTAATCGATGCCCAAGCCATCGCTAGTTTAGCTGAGGTCCCTACTGCCAGCGTGTTTTCTTTTAATCCTTTAAGTTCAGTTTGTGTTAGTACGGTGTTGTAATTACCTGCGTTTAAGGCAGGTTGAATTGGGTGATCCCAAAGGGAAGTCGATCCCCATCAATGTTGTAAAAACAATTATTACAGTCGCCAGTGCTCCGCCGTGTGACATTAACGCCGATGGTGAGGTCAATATTTTCGACTTGATCCTAGTGGCACAAGTCTTTGGACAAAAGGTCAACACACGTGCTGATACCAATGACGATGGTGAGGTCAATATCTTCGATCTGGTAGTGGTGGCTCGATGTTTCGGTCAAGATGCAGCAGCGCCAACTACCGTCAGTCAACCAGTAGCTATGTTCTCAATGGTAGCGAGGTTCATTTAGCAGAAGCTGCAGATGATGGGTCAGTAGCATTTGGTCAGGGGATAGCTGTCTTGAAAGAAATTCTAAGTTCCATTAAACCTGCAGAAACAGTCTTAATGGCTAACTATCCTAATCTCTTTAATCCAGAAACATGGATACCCTATCATTTAAGTCAGGATGCGGAAGTTGTGGTGTGTATCTATGATGTGGGAGGAAGAATAGTCAGGACATTGGATATGGGCTTCCAGTCCTTTGGCTATTATGCCAGCCGAGATAAAGCAGCCTATTGGAATGGTAAGACAGATACTGGTGAGACGGTATCATCAGGCACTTACTTTTATCAAATACAGGCAGGAGATTACATAAAAACCCGCAAGATGGTGATCCTGAAGTAAAGTACTATTAATTTAGAAATCATCACAATACCCCCGTGTATGTACCGCCACGGCGGTAGTTTCTATATCCCGGTTAAAACTGAAATCTTCTACGAAGCAAATATTAGCAGTTAGCTACGGATTGAATTATGTCCCAACACAGCACCACATTCTCCTATCCAGAAGGTTGTAGCCTTAAGGTAGACGGGATGGTCCCCAGCCGATTCTTCACAACCCATCCACGCTGGTCTGAATTAGAGTGCGGGCTGGTGTGAGTGGGTTTGTTTTGCCTGCATTACAGTCTCAGAATGCCTCTCCAGTTGAACAAATGTAACCTTGGAATACCATGCCAACCAACTTTTTTTCACATTTAGCCTAAAGTATTTGGCTGATCCTGCCGATAGATAAGCAAGCCTAATTATATATTTGTATTTAGATCATTAGATTACGGGAGTAATTGTTATCCAGTCCAGTTAATGTTTATCTGTATTTATCCCATATTAATTTCACGACAGTTTTAACTATAGTCTAAGTTTGATTCTCAGGACAGCGGTGGTGTTTCTTTACCAACGTTCGATCAGCGAAGGTTGAGTTGTTTTTGCATGTTGAGTTCTCCGCTGATGGTGTTCTTGGGAATGGTCTAACACACTCTTAGGCAATAGAGTTCCAGTCTGACCTTTAGTCTGCGCTGAAGGAGCCTGTTTGATAGGTTCTACAAAGCATAGAGTATTGGTGTCTATGTGGTGATGTCAGTACTCAAATGAATAACTGGAAAATGTTACAGCTATGGAAAAGCTGGCAGCATTTGATCTTAGTTCAATAATAAAATGTCACAATCAATTTACTAAGTAGATCACAGGAGTAATTATTACGGATAAAACGTATTTGCATCCATCTCATATTAATTTCACGACAGTTTTAACTATAGTCTAAGTTTGATTCTCAGGACAGC
>CAJXDJ010000136.1 GCA_913052045.1 uncultured Dehalococcoidia bacterium | reverse complement strand
TGGAATCTAGGGTTGCTACTTTGGGAGAGGATTTGCTCTTGTTTGCTACAGATTGGCCTCATGGTGACACAGCTTGGCCCACCGCCGTGGAACAAGTTTGTGAATGGCCGAACCTAACTTACAGTGCCAAGGGTAAGATGCTCGGACAAAACGCCTCGCGCCTTTGCCCTAGGATTCTGGGGTGATATTAATGGCATCGAGGAACGCCTCTGAGTCTATGACAGTGGCAATACGGGGTAATACGTGAGTGAGGACCGCATCATTTGCAAGCTCATCTTTATCTGCGCACCCGTCTTTAAGTATGATTATGTCATAGTCCATGTCTATTGCATGTCTCGCAGTTGATTCCACGACGCCAACTGAACTTACGCCACATAATACCAGAGTTTGTATCGATAGACCTCTCAAAATCTGTTCCAGATCACTTCCAGTGAATCCGCTCATACGCTTCTTTGTAACAATTAGATCTCCTGGGAGAGGGAAAAGTTCTATGCATATTGCGGCTTCCTGAGAACCGAGAATCATCCTTCGGGATTCCTTTACTGAGGTGAACCAGCCTTTTCCTCCGATTTCCTGATGTCCATCTCGAAATCCGATTACTACGTATATTATTGGTATGCCTGAATTGCGAGCAGCTGTTCTTGTTTGTTGAAGACTAGTCATCAGGGCGCTTCTCTGGTCTGGGTTTAGAGCCCCGACAATGCCTTCTTGGCAATCCATAAGAAGCAGTGCTGTTGATGCGGTATCTAAATTGAGTTTTGACATCGCTTTTCCCCTTGGTTCAAACTACGGCTTTTAATTTCTAGTTGGCGGCAGTATGCTCTTGCGCGGTAAATACTGTCAATAAGAAACACTAGGTTCGGACTTGAAGCCAAAAAGGAGAAACATGAAAATTGTAGACTCGCATTGTCATGCTGGGATGAGTTGGTTTGAACCCATAGAGATGCTTGTTTATCAAATGGATCAAAATAAAGTGGACCATGCGGTTCTTATTCAACATAGGGGGATGTACGATTCCACATATTTATTGGACTGCATGAGGCAGTATCCGGGCCGATTCAGGGTTGTAGCCATTGTGGATAGCTCTAGGGATGATGCTCTGCACAATCTAGAACTATCGGCTTCTCAAGGCATTGCCGGTATAAGATTGAATCCTACCGAAAAATCCAAGGATCATGATCCACTATCCTTGTGGAAACGGACAGAGAGCCTAGGATTGGTAGTGAGTTCACTAGGTACCGTTGAAGAATTTGCATCTAAAGAGTTTTTCAGACTAGTTTCTTTGGTCCCGGATCTCACCATAGTTGTTGAACATCTAGCGGGGGTATGTGTTCGCGATAAGGACTCCTTGAAGGTTTATCGGCAAGCTCTGGAGCTTGCCCAATATCCAAACGTAAAAATCAAAGTCGGAGGACTCGGAGAAATATGCGAGCGGCCAAGTCGTCTGTTGAATCAGTTCTCCATGGGCGATAATTCTGGAGTCATAGAGATGGCACTAGAGACGTTTGGAATAGAACGTATGATGTGGGGAAGCGACTATCCGCCTGTGAGCAGCCGGGAAGGTTATGGCAATGCATTAGACGGAATAAAGACACATCAAGCTTTTAAAACCGACGAGGAGCGGGAATGGATAATGGGGAAGACGGCTATTGAAACGTTTAATTTCTAAAATCGTTTGGACTTAATCCTTAAGTGTTTTGTAAGTCCAAGGAGTTTAAACTGTTGTTATGAATGGGGTGACCCCTTATAAGAATTGCCTTGATAGATTACTGACGCTATTAGACTTCGAGAAATTCTCCGGTACTAGAGGCCCCAGAGTCAAATTCAACTTGTCAAGAATTTATGCGTTGCTTAGAGTCCTAGGCGACCCACATAAGAATGGCAGAGTAGTACATGTGGCGGGATCGAAAGGGAAGGGGAGTGTTACAGCTATGGTTAGTTCCATATTACATTCAAATGGTTACAAAGTGGGAATGTTTAGCTCACCACATATACATACCTTCAGGGAACGAATAAGAGTAAACGGAAAGCCAATAAGCGAGGAAGTGTTCGTTGATTTAGTCGAAAGAGTTTGGCCTATTACTCAGGAGATTGGTAGTCAGACAAGCTTGGGGGCAGTTACTCTATTTGAAACCTTGACAGCAATGGCTTTTGTTCATTTCGAGGATTCCAAAACCGACTTCCAGATTGTAGAAGTGGGACTAGGTGGGAAATTGGATTCCACAAACGTCGTAGATCCAACGGTTAGCGTAATCACGCCCATAAGTTTTGATCATATGCATATTCTTGGTAACACCCTTTCAGAGATAGCCACAGAAAAAGCTGGAATAATTAAGACAGGAGTTCCTGTTGTTGTTGCACCGCAGTCGAGGGAGCCTATGGAGGTTATACGAAACGTTGCGAGAACTAAAGATGCTCCAATGTTGGAGGTGCAATCCGAGTTTGAATGGCGTTTGGAGACTAGAGACCTAAAAAAACAATCCGTTAGGATTCAGACCAGAGACAAAACGTATTCCGTGAACCTGCCATTGTTGGGGAATTATCAAATTGCAAATGCAGCGACCGCCATTGGTGTAGTAGAACGACTTCAGAGTCTCGGTCATAGCATTTCTAGTGATGCAATATCGCGAGGATTTGAAAAGGTAGTTTGGCCGTGCCGAATGGAAGTTTTACAGGACAGTCCGACATTAGTGATTGATGGGGCACATAACCCGCAATCTATTAGGAGTGTGATGGATAGTTTACCAACCTACTTCGATTTTAATAAGCTAGTAGTGATTTTTGGGGCCTCCAGGGATAAGGAGCTGAAGGAAATGATCAAGGACATTTCTCTTCTACGACCTACAGTTGTGGTAGTCAGATCAAGGCATCCAAGAGCTGCTGATCCGGGTATTTTGTTGAAACACTTTCAGGATTATCAAATTTGTGTAAGCATTAACAAATCGATAGCCCATGCAATTGAGTATGCGGTAGAGGCAGCAGGCCATAGAGGGTTGGTTCTTGTCACGGGCTCTCTTTTTGTGGCTGCCGAAGTTAGGGAAACTGTTTTAGATATAGATCCGGAGTTATATTTTTAGTCTAATTTGTTCCTGTAGAGTGTGATTATAGTAAGGTGAAAATGGAAAGAGAAAAGATTGTCATAACGGGTGTGGGGGCATTTACGCCCTTAGGTAACTCTCCAGAAGAGTTTTGGAGCGGACTTATAGCTGGAAAGTCTGGAATTGGTCCGATGACTCTTTGTGATCCATCCGATTACCCTTGCCAAATTGCCGGAGAGGTAAACAAATTTGATCCAGGTCAATATTTGCATATAAAAGAAACCAAACGAATGGCAAGATTTTCACAGCTTGCTGTGTCTGCAGCTATTCAAGCCGTAGATAGATCAGGCTTAATCGTGACTCCTGGGGGATCAAATAGAATGGGGGTTGTCTTAGGTAATGGAAACGGCGGGTTTCCTACTACTGAATCTGGGGTAAGGACTATGATTGAAAAAGGGGGCATGAAAGTATCGCCATTTTTCATGCCAATGATATTGCCGAATATGGCGGCATCTAATGTCAGCCGCATTCTTGGCTTGAAAGGATATAATTCCACGGTTGTAACGGCCTGTTCTGCCTCAAATCAGGCTATGGGAGAGGCTTTGGAGGTACTGAGAAGAGGAGTTGCTGATGTGATGATAACTGGAGGGACAGAAGCTGGCATAAGCCATCTTGGACTTTCGGGTTTTTGTTCTATGAGAGCCCTAACTACTAACAATGGCAATCCTGAAGAAGCGAGCCGACCGTTTGATGCCAAAAGGGACGGATTCGTCCCTGCAGAAGGAGCGGCGATTCTTGTTTTAGAGACTGAGAAGCATGCTATCGATAGAGGGGCAAGAATCCTCTGTGAATTAGCAGGGTTTGGATCTACATCGGATGCTTTTCATCCCGTTCATCCGGAGGATAGTGGGGACGGTGCTATGCGAGCGATGGAACAGGCTTTGGGGGATGCTGGGATAACAGTTGACGATGTGGATTACATAAATGCTCATGGCACATCTACCCAAATTAATGACGC